>NZ_JAMYPH010000007.1:0-246944 GCF_040320265.1 Mesorhizobium sp. M0751 | reverse complement strand
GCAGACATAGAAATTGACACTGCAAGCTCCTCAGCTCCTTCAGTGTCACTATCTCTCGCTCATCACCTCAAGCCGCGCCAGATGGGGTCAGCTTGGCGCTTACACTGTGATGAGAGGTCGGGACCGAGGATCAGCGGATATGGACGAGGAGGGCTTGGCCGAGATCTCAGCCCGATATATTCGCTTCGCCGATACGGAAGCTCGCGGTCGCTCGCCGCTCTACGAGGAGTTGGCTCGGGCAGTCGCTGGGGATCGGGAGGCGCTCGGTTTCCTGTCGACCCTTCCGGACCTAAAGCGGCAACCGAACCTTCTACTTGCAGCGGTGCGTCACCTGTTCGGCACGCCGACAGGGTGGACCGAGTTTCGCCAGGCGCTTCAGGCTCATCCCGACGCTATCCGCTCGCTCATGCTCGAGCGCTCAACGCAAACCAACGAGCCGGGAAGATGCGCCACCCTGCTCCCCGTGCTCGCGCGTTTGCCGCAGCCGCTGGCCCTCATCGAGGTCGGGACTTCCGCAGGGCTCTGCCTCATGCCCGATCTCTATGGCTATGACTACGGACGCGAGGTAATCCGCGCACCCGCGATGGCCTTGGAGCCGCCTGTCTTCCGATGCCTCGCCAGCGAAACAACGCCATTGCCGACGGCCTTGCCGCAAGTCGTCTGGCGGGCGGGATTGGACCTGAGCCCGATAGATGCCTCGGACGACTCTCAAGTCGCATGGCTTGAGACACTGGTCTGGCCGGAACAGACAGCACGGCTTGCCAATCTGCGGGCGGCCCTGAAGATCGCTGCCACAGTCAAGCCTCGGGTGGTGAAGGGCGACCTGCGCGGGAGCGACCTCGTGCAACTCTGCAACGAAGCGCCAAACGACGCTACACTCGTCATCTTTCACACAGCCGTCCTCGACTATGTCTCCGACCCTGGTGACAGAGAAGCTTTCGCCGAGCAGGCGATGCGTCTCTCGCCTTATTGGGTATCGAACGAGTTCCCTCGCGTCTTCCCCTCCATCGCCACACGCGCCGGAACAAGCTGGCCGCCCGGCCGCTTCCTCCTGTCCGCGAACGGCTCCCCTGTAGCTTGGACTGACCCGCATGGCGCCTCGCTCGAATGGATCGCGGACGAGGCGTAGGCTATAGGTGGTGGATTACCACCCTTGGCCAGAGGCGCCATCAGTTCTCAGTTTCATCTATGCGCGTTTGGACTACTCGCGTCTGGAATTCGTTGGAAGCGACCTCTCCGGCTTGCCTTGTCGCCGCCTCTACCTGACGGCTGAGAACGAGAACGGCGCGCTGGGCGCGCGAAGACCTCATCCGCAGTCGGGAACCACAGCTATCGGCAAGCCGTTTACGCTGCAAACCCGCCTGGCGATCCTCAGAGTCGGGCCGAGTTCTCCGAGATCCACAAATTGGAGATTGATCATGACAAGCGCTGCCGACCGCGATCCGCGCCACCACACGCAGAAAATGCAGAAAAAGTTGGAGGAGGTGAAACAGCACCTTCGCGAGGACATCGAGAAGGTCGATGAGCCGCAGCTCAAGGCGATGTTCGAGACGTCCGCCGAGGTGATCGGCGGCCTCCAGAAGGCTTTCCAGGACTATGAACAGAAGAATGAACCCGCCTGGCGTTGAACGACTTCTTCGCGGGTAGGTTTCGAAGGGAGCGCCCCGTGCCTGCACCACCTGAAATGGATGCCGTCCTCGAACAGCTGCCACTGAGGATCGGCGCCTATATCCCCGATGACTTGCTGGAGGACTGGTTTGCGCCGGGAACCGGCATGAACCCGGTCAGCAAGGAAGCGCTTGCCGCGGCCAAGAACTACGGTTGGCGCTTCGAATGCGAGTTCAAGCACTACCCGGAACGCAAGGAGGGCGTGTTCTGGAAGTGGGTGCCTGCGATCTGATCCGCGCTGGAACGGTTCATCGTTTCACGGAAGCGCAGAACCGGTCTACCTTGTTTTTGACGCAAATCCGGACGGAAAACCGTTTCACACTTTTCCCGGAATTGCTCTCAGCCTCCGCCGATCGGCGTCATCACCTTGCCGGTTCTGCCGCATTCGGGGCAAATTCGGCCGTCGATCATGCCTGACCCTGCACAGCGGCGGCAAATATTCTCGCCAGCGCCGGGAATGCCTGCGGGAACTCCGTCCGTGTTGGTCTGGCCGGCTTGCCGGGGCTTGCCCTGCAGCTTGTCTCTCAGCCGGGCGACCCAGCCTTCGTCGACCTCGAGCGGCCTGCTGCTGTCGTCCGGCAGGCCTTCGCCGGATTGGCCGATGGTTTCATTGCGCGGCCGGTCGTTCGCGCCTGTCGTGATCTTCTGAGCCATTGCAGTTGCCTTTACGCCTTGCAATTTTCGAACGCCTCAGCTCTGCGGAGGTTCCGGTAGCGGCCAGCCGCCTTCAGCCAGGTTTTTTCCGAGCCGCCCTTCGGTCGCGGCTGGCAAGGATGGTGGTTAGCGTGACCGGACGAAAATCCCAGCTGTCGACGCCGACGTCATACTGACGCGTGACAGGGGTCAGCCGGCCGTGGGAATGGCCATGCAGGTCGATCGATTTCCTGCCGATCTGGTTCCAGGTGCGAAAAGGATAGTGGCAAAGGATCAGCAGGCTGCCGTCGTGCGTCAGTTCCTTGTAGTGCTGCGTGCTCGCCCAACCCGTGGCGTCGATGGTGGCCGTAGCATCGTTGTTGCCTATGATCAGATGCTTGCTGCCATGAAGAGACGACAGCAGCGACGACACGAATGCGGCCGATCCCCTGGCGAAATCGCCCAAGTGCCAGACCTCGTCGTCCGGCCCGACAGTCTCGTTCCAGAACGCAACGAGCGCCCGGTCATGTTCCGCCAGCGAGCCGAACGGGCGGCGGTCGATGCGCAAAATGCGCGGGTCGCTGAAATGCGTGTCGGCGGTGAAGTAGATCATGCGCTGGAGCCTGTTTCGAACTGCCGATCTGGGCGCGTGGCGCACCAAGTCCATCTTGCTCGTCCCAATGCTTGCTCAACCCGCTCGATCGCCGGTTGTTCCTGTAAGCAGGCAAGCGGTTTCCGCTCGCCGGAACTTTGAAATGAGACGCAGGTTAGGATGCTTGAAGCCGATGCTCTGAAAGGACCTCGACGATGACCGACGCAGCACCTCTTGGGCGGAGCCCGGCTCAGGCGCGGGGCGATATCGACGCCGGGCGCGAAGGGGACAAGACACCGGGCATCGATCCGGCTGCGGCTCCCATGGAAACGGACGCGGAATCCGCCGGTACCGCTCCGGCAAGAGATCCGTCTCGGCCCCGTGAAACTCCGAAGTTTACCAACCAGGCGAGCTATGGCAATGCGATGCGCCCGCTGCAGGACGAGCCCGACGTCCAACCGCGCAGATACGGGCCGGTCCTGGTGATTGCCGCCATCGTCGTGCTGGCCGCGGCGGTTTTCATCGGCGCAGCCATGCTGCGCTGAATACCTTTATCCGTGAGCTGTGGCTGGACATTTTGTGTCCGGTCCGGGAACTTGCCGACGCGCCAGGTTCAGGCGTGAACGAGTCTGCTGCACATTGACCACGACCCATCACTTCTTTGCCCGTGACGCCACCATCGTGGCGCGCGACATGATTGGCGCCACGCTGCTCTTGCACGGCGTCGGCGGCATCATCGTCGAGACCGAGGCCTATCGTCCGGATGACCCGGCTTCGCATGCCTTCGGTGGCAGGACGGTGCGCAACGGCGCAATGTTCGGCGCCCCGGGCAGCGCTTATGTCTATCGCTCCTATGGCCTGCACTGGTGCCTCAATGCCGTCTGCCTGCCCGGCAGTGCCGTGCTTATCCGCGCAATCGAACCGCAATCCGGCCTGGAGGTGATGCGGGCCAATCGCGGCGTTGACGACCGCCGGCTGCTTTGTTCGGGACCGGGTCGTCTTTGCCAGGCGCTGGCAATCGACAAATCCCACGACGGGCTGCCGCTGGACGTGCCGCCATTCGACTTCAGGCAGCCGGGCGACGCCAGCGCCGTTCTTACAGGCCGCCGGATCGGCATTTCCAAGGCTGTCGATGCAGAGTGGCGGTTCGGCCTTCGCGGCTCGGATTATTTGAGCCGCAAGTTCTGACGCTGCGGCAGCGGCAGAGCAGCTGCCTGGCATCACTCGTCGGGTTTGCCGAGATGCATAGGCGTTCTCTGTTGGCGGGCTTCGCTGGTCACCTCGTCGGCTCCGGCAGGTGAAATCCCTCGCAACGCCTTCGCGGCTTCGATCAGGCGCCCGCGATCATTGCCGAAGCTCTTGATCAGCTGGCGGACCTGGTCGGCGGTGATGCCGTTCTGTTGGGCAAAATACTCGACCTCACGGTCGTCTTCCGCAGCAACGCGATCGCGGTCGCGGAAATCTCGCTTGCTCTTGTCGTCAGCCATTTTTTCCTCCTGGTGGAGCTTCGCATCAATGCCAACGTGGGCAAGCGGCTTTCGTTGCCGCGACCAGGCGGACTTTTGCGCCGTCGTGGCGACTGACCAGGAACCATGAGGCGAGCAGCCGGTTTGGCTTGGATGCAGCAGCCACCAATTCATACCGATGGAGATTACGATGACGCTCGCAAGCAAAACCACTGTAATTGCCGCGGCGCTGGCCATGTTGGCCGCGCCGGCATTCGGCCAGACGAGCCCGCCCGCGGCGCCGGCGCCGGATCGTGGCGCCGAACAGTCGCCCGCAGCGAACGGGCAGGATGCCATGCGCGATATGATGCGCCAGATGATGACCGAAATGCTGGACGAGAGAATGCAAGAAGATCGCGCGCCCCGGGGAGAACGGCGAGGTCACTGGCAGCGCGACTACAGGATGGGCCCGCCCCACCGAGATTGGGAGATGGGAGGGCGCGGCGGCGGGATGCATGGCGCGAGGATGCGAATGATGTTCGCCATAGTAGATGCTGACGGCGATGGAGCGCTTTCTCAAAGCGAAGTCCAGGATTTCGTCGGGCGGATATTCAACGCCGTCGATGAGGACGGTGACGGCAGCGTCGACATGCAGGAAATCCGGTCCTTCTTCCACGGAGCAGACGCCGAGGATCAGGAGTAAATCTCCTACGGGTCGGCAGGAGGCCTGTCGGCCGGGGAGGATGAAAAGCGCTGGCAACTGGATACCAGGCTGCCAGCCGGGGAGATGCGTTCCTTGGCTGGCCTTGCCGAACGCCACGGACCAATCAGACCAGCAGGAATTCATTGGCCATGACAGAGAAAACTACAGAGAAAACCCCGACCATCGCTCGTATCTGGCGCGGCAGAACCGTGCCTGAAAAGGCAGACGCCTATGAGAGTTACAATTACGAGGCCGGCATCAAGCCGCTGATCGAGAAGGCCCTGGGCGTGCAGACCTTTCGCGAGGACACGCCGACCCATTCGGAATTCGTGACGATCTCCTATTGGGAAAACGTCGAGGCGATGGCGGCATTCACCGGTGGCGATCCGACAAAAATCCACCATCTCGAGCGGGACGAAGAGTTCCTGATCGAGCTGCCGTCGAGGGTGCAGGTGTTGCGCATCCGCTCCAGTCACGGCCGGCTAGGATAGGCCGGCGCCGCCGCGTCGGGCTCGATCCATGGCATCGCCGTCAAGTCGATCTCGGTAATATGCCAGCGGCCGAGATTTGCGGTGTAGAGCTTGTCGCCCTTGAAGGCGATGTTGGTGGGATGGGCGAGCGTGGTTGCCGTCGGATCCTCGATCAGCACCTCGAGCCCGCTGTCTTTTCGCCAACGATAGATGCGGCTCGGCTCGTAGCAAGAGATGAACAGCGACCCGTCCGGCGCCAAGGCGACGCCATCGGGAACGTTGCTCACGCCGTCCACGACGAGTTGGCGGAACCCTGCCGTGCCGTCGGCACGGATCGGCACATAGCTGACGCAGGCCGCATGGCTTTCCACGACGTAAAGCCCATTGCCACCCGGCGCCATCGCCATGCCGTTGGCAAAGGCCATGGTCTCGCTGCACCACAGGCCGCCTTTGCCAGTCTTCAAATCGTAGCGAAAAATGCCGGAGCGGTTGTCTTCGCCTACGCTGTCCGACACGTAGAGCCAGCCGCGTGTCTCGTCGATCACGGGATAGTTAGGCACGCGGATGCCGGCCCAGGCGAAGCGCTGCATCTCGGCCGTCGCGGCATCTCGGCGAAAGATCGCCGCATGTTTGAGATCGCAGGCAAAGCAGTTGTCCGCGCTGTCGAAGGCGATGCCGAGCAGAAAGCCATCCGTGCCGCCCATGCGTTCGACCGAGCTGCCATCGGCGGCCAGCCGCAGCAGGTCGCCGGTTTCGGTGCCGCACCAGATCGAGCCGTCGCGATGGATGGCCACGCCTTCCGGATGGGCGACGCGCGGGCTGGTGAAGATGCCGTCGAAGAAGACCTTCGCGGCCGACATTTCGAGCAACGGCTTTGCCATGCGCCGCCCCCTCTCAGCCTGTTGCGGTATGCGATCGCTGCGCGGCAATACAGCGCTCGACCATCAGCCGGTCGGCCGCCAGGATCTCGGCGATCAGCGCGCCACGCTCCTTGGCGCTGACGAATTCGAGGCGCCGCAGGCCGAGCGGGTCGATGCGGTTTCGCAGGATGTCGAGCGTCTCGTTCGAGGGTAGCGCAACCTCGCGGCAATCGGCATCGAATTTCAGGGCAAAGCGGGTGGCATCCTGGACCTGCTGGCGGGTCACGCCCGGCATGGTCTCGACGGCGACCAATTGGCGGCTCTCCCGGTCGAGCCGAAACACGCAAAGGTCGGTGAACACCAATGCCGCGCCGGTCCGATAGCCCATCGGCTCGCGTTCGGCTTCAGTCAACAGGCCGCGCGCCGAGCTGGCGATCTCGACCGTCTCGACCAGCGACTGCTCGGAATGGCGGGGGACGTAGAGCAGATAATCGCGATGCATGTTGGCGACGTCGGCCATGCCGCCTTGCCCGGGCAGCCGGATGAGGCTGCCGTCGCGCTTGCGCAGCGCAATGGTGTTGACGCGCCCACGGCGGTCGACCTGCGCGGCACCGACGATCTCATGCGTCACCGCGCCGGCCTGGTAGTAGGTCGAATAGGTGTCGTCGCCGCCGGCATGGGCCGCCGCCGTCTCGCAATCGAGGCCCTCGATCAGCGACAGGATCATCGGGCTCGGCGCTATGTCGAGGTGGCCGCAACTCATGGTGGCGATGATCATGTCAGGCGCGTGCGTCGCCTTGGCCAGTCGGTAGGCGACATTGGCCAGCGGCGAAACCGCGCCGGCACTGGCAAAGCTCGCATTGTCGAGCTCGGCAGCGATGCGGGCGGCGATGATCTCGTCGATGGACGCCTCCTTTTCGCCGTGCACGAGCCCGGGCATTGCGAGGACTGTTTCAGCGCGGACTTTCGCAGCGTCTTGAACCCGCTCCGGCACGCCTTCCGAAGGCATGCTCAGGCTGTCCGACAAAGGTATTTCCTTGGCCGCGAACGCCCCCGCCAACGCTTGATAATCCGTCACATAGAATGGCAGGCAAGAGGCGGGATAGGCGCCGCCTGGCGCCAGCGCGATCGCCGACACCTGATTGCGGGTCAAAATGCTCTGCCTACCATCATGCCGCAGCGCTCCGACCGGGACGATCTCCTCAACCGTGACCAGCACCTGGCGCGCCGCCCCGGCCATGGCGAAATCCAGCGCTCGTGGTCCGATGATCTGGACATTGCCGCTCTCGTCGGCTCGCTGGGCATGGACGACGAACGTATCGAGCTGCAAGGCCGGGATGATCCCGGTCGTGATTCCCGCGATCGGATCGGGCGCGGCGATCGCGCCGGGCACGCGCGCCAGCATGTCCGAACCCTCCGGAAGCTGAAACGGCATCGACGGCAGGTTCTGCTGCGCCGCCCGCAACGCCTGGATCATGGCCAGCGCCGTCCAGTCTCGGACCGGCACGGCATTGGTTTCGGCAGCCGCGCGGAAGCGGGGCGGCAAGCCAAAAATATCGAGGCTGGAAAAGCAGATATCGACCTCCGCCACGGCATTCGCTTCGAGAAGGAGATCGAGCGGCAGGCCGCCGGCCCAGCAGACATAGCGAAGGTGCTTGACGCCCGAGCGGGCGATGGCCCGCAACAAGGCGATCGGCAGCCGGGCAAAATGATGGCCACCGGCACCGAAGACGTCGCCGGTGCCGACCATCGCGGCCAGGCCCTCGACATCGGTGAAGCGTGGCCGGTTTTGCTTGACCAGGGACGTCATTTTGCAGCCTTTGCCCGTGTCGCGCTCTTTTCAGCAAATTCCCTGACGCGGCGCTGGCCTATCTCGCTGCGGTACAGGCCACCCAGGACATCGCGCTCCATGGCAAGGCCGCCGGCCAGATCGCCCGACACGGCATGCGCGGTCAGCGCTTTCAGCCCCTCGATCGCTGCGGCCGGTTCGGCGGCGATCATCTCGGCGAGTTCCAGCGCCCGCGGCATCAGTCTTTCGGCATCGACGATCTCGTTGACCAGCCCGGCGCCGACGAACTCGGAAGCCGGCATGATGGCGCCGGTCATCAGCAGCAGATTGGCGCGGTTGCGGCCGAGTTTTTGGACGCTGCGCTGCGTGCCGCCGCCGCCGGGGACCAGCCCGAGCTTGATTTCGGGCAGGCCGAGCTTCGCGAACTGGTTGGCGATGACGATGTCGCAGCACAGCACCAGCTCCATGCCGCCGCCGAGCGCAAAGCCGTTGACCGCGGCGATGACCGGCTTGCGGTTGTTCTCGATCGCCGCATACATGCGCGTGCCGGCGGCCTGGAAGGCGTCGAACTCGATAGCTGTCTGGGCAGCGTATTCCTTGATGTCGGCGCCGGCCATGAAGCCGCGCCCCTCGCCGGTCACCACGATCGCGCCGATACCGTCATCCTGCGACAGCGCCTCGAAAACCTCGGTGATCTCGCTTTGCATCAGCCGGTTCATGGCGTTGAGCTGATCGGCGCGCCGGAAGGTGACGACCGCGACGCGCCCGGATATTTCCAAGCTGAGTGTCTGGTAAACGCTCATCGTCAGGCAGCATCCACGGTCATGTCGCCGGACGCCTCAAGTGCTGCAATCTCGCCGCTGGAGAGGCCGAACTCGGCCAGTATCTCGCGGCCATGCTGGCCGACCAGCGGCGCCGGCCGCTCTATAGTGGCCGGCGTCTCGCTCATCTTGACCGCCGGTGCGACCACCCTGACCTTGCCGCCGCGCGGATGCTCGTAGCTGGTGATCATGCCCATGTGCCTGACCTGCGGATCCTCGGCCGCGCGGCGGATGTCTTTCACCTCGGCACACCAGATGTCGGCTGCCAGCAGCCGCGCCAGCAGCTCCTGCGTGGCAAACTTCCTGGTCTCGGCGTTGACCTTGTCGAACACCTCGTCGCGCTTGTCGAACAGCGTCTTCAGATCGTCGTACACAGCAAGCTGCGGCGCCTCCAGCACGTCATACAGCGTCTTGAACGGGCTCATGGCAATCGACACGTAGCCGCCGTCCTTCGCTTCGTAGATACCGAACGGCGCCTGCATGCCGGGGTGGCCGATGCCGGAATTCGGGCGCACGAAATCTTCGCCGAGATTGAGCACGGCGACATATTCCTGATTGAGATGCGCCAGCATGCCAGCCAGCAGATTGACCTCGATCTTCTGGCCCTTGCCGGTCTTCTCGCGATAGTAGAGCGCCGACAGGATGCCGTAGACCATGTTCATGGCGCCGATCTGGTCGGCGAGGCCGGCGCCGGCCGGAACAGGAGGCTGATCGCCGCGGCCGGTGTTGGAAATCAGCCCGGACAGTCCCTGGATCAGCATGTCCTGGCCGGGGCGCTCGACATAGGGGCCTTCCTCGCCATAGCCGGAGCCCGAGCAATAGATAATGGCGGGATTGACCGCCCTGAAATCCTCGTAGCCATAGCCGAGCCTGGCGAGCACGCCAGGGCGGAAATTCTGCACCACCACATCCGCCTTCTTGGCCATGTCCATGATGATGGCATGCACCTTGCGGCTTTTCAGATTGAGCGCGATGGAGCGCTTGTTGCGGTTCCAGGCGAGGAAATTCGGGCTCTCGGAGCCGCCGACCCATTTGGCGAAGAAGGTCATGCCGCGGAACATGTCGCCGGCGCCGGCACGCTCGATCTTGATGATGTCGGCGCCCATGTCGCCGAGCAGCTGCGTGGCGAACGGCCCTTGCAGCAGATGGCTGAAATCGAGAATGCGGACGCCTTCGAGGGCCTTGCTCATTTTTGTCTCGTTTGTTGTCAAAGCAGGTCGGGTACGTAGCGCGGTGCTGCGGTGAGGCCGCCGTCGACGCGCAGGTCGGTGCCGGTGGTGAACCCGGCGGCGTCGGAGGCCAGATAGACGGCGGCTTCGGCCACTTCGGACGGTTTGCCGATGCGCCCGAGCGGATGCATTTTCACCCAGGCCTTGGCAAGATTGCCGCCGATCTCCTTGACCAACTTGTCGTTCATCGGCGTGTTGATGGTTCCGGGTGAGATCGAGTTGACGCGGATGTTGAGCGGGCCGAACTCGACCGCCATCTGGCGCGTCATCGCCATCACCGCGCCCTTGGCGCCGGCATAGGCGGTCCAGCCGTCAAGCCCGATATGCCCTTGTGCCGATGCCATGTTGATGATCGACCCCGATTTCTGCGCGATCATATGCGGCAGCGCATATTTGCAGCCGCGGAACACGCTGGTCAGGTTGACCGCGATCAGCCGGTGCCACTGCTCGTCGGTCATTTCGTGAACCGGCATGCCGCCGAGGGCGATGGCGGCATTGTTGACGAGAATGTCGAGATGGCCGGTCTTGCCGACCGCCCCGTCTATCAAGGCGGCGATGTCGGCCTCCTCCGCCACGTCGCAGTGGATGTAGTCGGCGCGGTGGCCGGCGGCGCGCAGCTCGGCTGCGAAGTTTTCGCCCTTCTCGTCGGCGATGTCGCCGAGGAAGACGTGCGCGCCTTCCCTCGCCATCGCCTCGCTGATCGCATGGCCGATGCCGTCGGCGGCGCCGGTGACGATTGCGGTTTTCCCTTTGAGACGATCCATGTCAGCCTCCAATGGCGCGCCGGCGCTTTGCTTCGTCGAAGGCGACGGCGGCAATGATGATCATGCCGGTGATAACCAGCTGCCACTCGGTCGGCAGGCCGAGCCCGCGCAGCCCGTTGGACAGGAACTGCAGGATCAGCACACCGAGCGCCATGCCGGTCAGGCTGCCGATGCCGCCGGCAAGGCTCACCCCGCCGAGCACGGTGGCGGCGACGACCTGGAACTCGAAATTCAGCCCGGCCGTATGCTGCGCCGAGCCGACACGGGCCGCCAGGATGATGCCTGCGACTGTCGCCAGCAGCGCGCTGATGATGAAGCAGATGAACTTGACGCGGCGGACGTCGTAGCCTGCCAGCCGCGCCACTTCCGGGTTGCCGCCGACGGCATAGATCTGCCGCCCGAACGGCCGGTGCTGCATCACGTAGGCGAAGACGACGAGCAGGACGATGGCAATGACCGCCGAATACGGAATGACATTGAACAGGCGACCGTCCGACAGCGCGATGAAGCTGTCGAGCGCTGCATCGTCGGGGATGGCGCGCTGGCCGGTGTAGAGGTAGACACCGCCGCGCATGATGAACATCGTGCCCAGGGTCACGATCAGCGAGTTGATGCCGGCATAGGCAGTCAGATAGCCATTCACGACGCCGATGATCAGTCCGAACAGCAGCGCGCCACTGATGCCGAGCACAAGCGAGTTGGTGTCGTTCATGATGATGATAAGCGGCAGCGCGATCGTCGCCAGCAGCGAGCCGATCGAGATGTCGACCTCGCCGGACATGAAAACGATGGCGCAGCCGATGCCGGCGGTCAGCGCCAGCGAAGCCTGACCGAGCACATTGGTGATGTTGCGCACCGAGAAGAAGTTCTCCGCGGTGAAGGAAAAGAACGCAATCACCAGGATGAGGCAGAGGAGCAGCGCCAGTTCCTGCCGCGCCAGCAACCGCGCCAGCATGGACGGCGCGGCTTCGATGGACCGGGTGCCTGCAAGGCTCATCGCTTGCTCCCTTTGCGAAGCATCATCATCTATCCGATCGCTGCATTGAGGATTTTCTCCTGCGTGGCCTCGTCGCGAGGCATGATCGCGGTGAGGCGGCCTTCGCACATCACCGCGATACGGTCGGCAAGCCCCAGCAGTTCGGGCATCTCGGACGTCATCATGACGACCGCCAGGCCTTCGCCGGCGAGCCGGTCGATGAGCGCGAAAATCTCCGACTTGGCGCCCACGTCGATGCCGCGGGTCGGTTCGTCGACGACGATCACCTTGAGACCTCGCATCAGCCAGCGCGAGATCAGCACCTTCTGCTGGTTGCCGCCGGACAGGTTCTTGACCTGCTGTAACAGGCTGGGCGTCCGGATGCGGAAACGGTCGACATAGTCCTGCACCGCCTTGCGTTCCCTGGCCTTGTCGACGAAGCCCATTCTGGCGAAGGCACCGAGCGAGGCGAGGCTGGCATTCTGGTAGACCGGCAGCTCGCTCATCAGCCCTTCGCTCTTGCGGTCCTCGGTGAGCAAGCCGATGCCGAGCCGGACGCCGGTGTGCGTGTCGTGCGGCAGCAGTCGGCTGCCATCGACCGAAATGGCGCCGGAAGTGATCGGGTCGTAACCGACGATAGCCTTGGCGAGCTCGGTCCGGCCGGCCCCCATCAGGCCGAAGAAGCCGAGGACCTCGCCGGCATGCGCCTCGAACGACACATCCTTCAGCTTCTTGGCGGTGCTGAGCCCTTCAACGGAGAGCGCGACCTTGCTTGCCGGCGCGCCGCGCTTGCGCGGGAACAGGTTTTCGATGCGCCGGCCGATCATGTCCTGGATCAGCGTATCGTTGGTGTGTTCGGAGATCGGCCTGGTCGAGACGTGGCGGCCGTCGCGCAGCACGGTCACCGTGTCGGCGATCTCGAAGACCTCGTCGAGCTTGTGGCTGACATAGAGCACGGCGATGCCGAGCGCGGCCAGCCGGCGAATGACGGTGAACAGCAGCGAGACCTCGTTCGGCGTCAGCGAGGAGGTCGGCTCGTCCATCACCACGACGCGTGCTTCATGGGCGAGCGCGCGGGCGATCTCGACCATTTGCTGCTGGCTGACCGGCAGCGATCCCGTGCGCGCCGCCGGGTCGACGTTGAAGCCGATGCGCTTGAACAGAGCGGCCGCATCGGCACGGATCTTCTTCCAGTCGATCGAGCCGCCCTTGCCGGTCGGATAGCCTTCGAGGAAGATGTTTTCGGCGACGCTGAATTCGGCGATCAGCGCGATCTCCTGGAATACCACCTTGATGCCCTCTTTCAGGCTGTCGCGCGGCGACTTGATGTCGGCCTCGCGGCCGCGCAGGCGGATGGTGCCGGCATCCTTGCCATAGACCCCGGCCATGATCTTGATCAGCGTCGACTTGCCGGCGCCGTTCTCGCCCATCAGGGCGTGGATTTTGCCGGGTTCCAGGGTCAGGTCGACATTGTCCAGCGCCACCACGCCGGGAAAGCGCTTGCCGATGCCGCGCATCTCCAGCGCCGGCACGCTTCTGTCGACAGCCACGGTTTCGCCGGGGTGGAGGAAATCAACCGACATTGGCTCTGTTCCGCACGATGTCGAGATAGGTCGCCAGGATGATGACGATTCCCGGCACCACCATCTGCAGATCCTGGTTCCAGCCGAGGATGATGATGCCGTTGTCGATGACCTTCAGCACCAGCACGCCCAGCAATGTGCCGAGCAGCGAGCCGCGGCCGCCAAGCAGGCTGGTGCCGCCGAGGATGACGGCGGCAATCACCGTCAGCTCGAAGCCGCGACCGGCGGTCGGCTGGCCGGCATTCATCAGCGACGACAGGATCATGCCGGCGATGCCGACGCACAGGCCGGTGGCGACGAAGGCGAACAGTTTCAGCCGTTGCGAGCGCACGCCGGAGAGACGAACCGCGCGCTCGTTGGCGCCGACAGCATAGAGATAGCGGCCGAGCGTGGTGAAGCGCAGCGTCGCCGCGGCCAGCGCGAAAATCAGCGCTGCAAGGACCACGGGCAGCGGGATCGCGCCGAGATAGCCGGCGCCGAGATCGGTGAAACTTGCAAGCCGGTGGTGGTTCTGCACCGCTTCACGCGTGAACAGATAGACGCCGCCCTGCAGCATCATCATCGTGCCGATGGTGGCGATCAGCGAGTTCACCTTGAGCCTGGTGACGACGAGGCCGTTGAAAAGGCCGACGGCACCGGAAAAGGCGAGCGCCGCCAGCAGGCCGAGCGTCAGGCTGTGCGTCGAATTGAGCACGGCCATGCCGATGCAGCCGACAAAAGCCAGCGATGCACCGACCGACAGGTCGACTTCGGCGGTGATGATCAGCATCGTCATGCCGGAGGCAACGATCAGCACCAGCGCGCATTGGCGCAGGATGGCGATGATGTTGGCCTCGGAATAGAATTGCGGCGCCGCAATCGAAATGGCGATGCAGAGCACGGCCAGGATCACGCCGAGCACCAGTTGGCTGCTGCCCAGCAGCTGGTCGCCGATGAAACGCCTTGGCGCGGAGGATTGCGTAAGCTCGCTCATGTCCATTTCATTTCCGGGCCCGTATCGGTGCCGTCGCCGTTCGGAAACCTGCCGGGTCAAAACAGGACGGTTGACCTGTTTTGCCGTCGGCATCCGATCCGATGCCCTTCCCGCCGTGCGGGAAGGGCTAGCCGGAGTCCTTACTTCTTCAGGTCAGCCGAGGTTTTCATGCACTTTTCCGGCGGCTGGAGCGCATTGACGGCATCCCATTTGATCGTTCGTGTGGTGCCATCGTAGTCGTAGAACTTCTTCCAGTCGTCGCCGTTCATCGGCGCGGTCGGGCTGACGATGTGTTCCGGCACCTCCTCGCCGTTGAAGAGCTTAACCGCTGCATCGATGGCGGTGTAGCCTTCCTTTTCCGGGAACATCGCGGCTTCGATGCGGTAGGACGGTTCATTCTGCATGGCATTGATGAAGGCGAGGCCTTCGCCGCCGGTGCCGACCGTCAACAGGCCGTCCTGCGACTTGCCGGCCGCTTTCCAGGCCTGAAGGCCGCCGAGCGAGGAGGAATCGTTGATGCCGTAGATGATGTTGATGTCGGCGTTCTTGGCAAGAGCCGCCGAAGAGACTTCGAGCGCGCGATCCGGATTGCCGCCGCCGTCGAGGTCGTGGACCATGACCGCGTCGGGGATGATGGTCTTCAGGCCGTCCATGAAACCCTGCGACCGCAGGACGGTGGCCGACAGCAGCGGCAGGCCGACATTCATCACCTTGGCCTTGCCTTCGAGCTTTTCCTTGGCGTATTTGCCGGCTTCGACGCCGGCGGCGTAGCCGGTGTCGTAGTCGCAGATCGCGACCATTGTGGTCATGCCCTTGACCGGATTGCCTTCGAGCACGACCGGAACGTTGTTGGATTTCGCCTGGCGCAGCAGCGGCACGACGCCTTCCTCGTTGACGGGCGTGATGATCAGGACGTCGACGCCCTTGGCCATGAAATCTTCGGCCGCCGAGACCTCCTTGGCAACGTCCAGATTGGCGTCCTGCACCTCGAGCTCGATGCCGAGTTCCTTGGCGCGGGACTGCATGCCCTTGATGACGTTCTGATACCACTCATGCGTGGCATAGTTGGTGACGTAGCCGATGCGCTTCGGCATGTTTTCGGCCTGTGCCGCGGCGGCGCTCAGAGCCAGCACCGCCGCCGAGGCAAACAGCATCGATTTGGACCAGTTCATGTTTCTTCTCCCTGTATTTCTTGTCAGTTGCTGAACGGATAGTCCCGCCGTTCCGGGTCGGCACGTGAAGAGGCGGCAGCTTCGCCCGCGCCCAGCGCCGCCGATATCGTCTCGGCCGCCGCCTTCGTCCGCTCGAAGACGGTCTTGCGATCGAAGCGCGCGGCCTTTTGCGGCAAGAACGGGACGGTGAGCGCGGCAATGACGGCGCCGGTATGGTCGCGCACCGGCATCGAGATGTTGGTGCAGCCCTCGACAGCCAGCGAGGCGCGCATTTCATAGCCGAGCCTTGCGACCTCGTTCAGCCGCGCTTCGATTTCCGCCCGGCTGCCCTGGCCTTCGCCTGCAGCGACGATCCGCTCGACGATGCGGTCGCGCTCGGCGCGGCTTGAATGCGCCAGCAGCACCGCGCCGGAACTCGTTTCGAGGATCGGGAAATGCGAGCCAAGGGCAACCGAATAACGCATCGGCAAAGGCGAATCGATCTGCAGCACGACCAGCGCGCTCTCGCCTTCGCGCACGACCAGATGGCAGCTCTGGTCGGCATTGGCGGCGAGGCCGCGCATCACCGGCAGCGCGCATTCGACCAGGCGGTTCACCGGCGGATGCATATGCGCCAGTTCGAACAGCTTCAGCGACAGGCGGAAGCGGTCCGATTGGGTCCGGAAAATGTAGCCGCGCTTCTCCAGCAGCAGCAGGATGCGGTAGATCTCGTGAATGGAGCGCCCCATTCCGGTGGCGATCTCGGTCTGGGTCAGCGGCTCGCCGCTGGCAGCCATGAATTCCAAGATATCGAGCGCCTTCTCTACCGCCGGCACGCGGTAGCCGTTGCGGCCGCTTTCCCCTTCGTCGACGACCTGGGCAATATCGGTGGCCATTACGCGACGCTCCGTTGCGGCTGCCTGGTCTCGCGATAGAGTCGGTTCAGCCGGTCCGCGAGTTCCGCCGCCGGCAATTCGCCGGCGATGGCCGCCGCGGCATGAGGGGCGCATTGGCGGAAGAAGCTGATGAAGCCCGGGTGGGTCGGGCGCAGATAGGAGGCTTCGATCGTCGCCAGCGTCGAGGCGAAGAAGCCGCCTGAGAGAGCGTTGACCTCGGCATCCTGCCACGCCGCCAACGATCCCGGCTGTCCGCCGGATTTCACATAGTCGCCGCGCTGATAGCCGGGCGAGCACAGAAACAGCGCGTAATCGATGGCAGCCTGCTTGTGTTTCGATTGGGCGCTGACGCCGATGCCGGCGCCGCCGAGCAAGGCGCCGGCGGATCGCGGCGTCGGCACGTCGGCGAAGCGCAGAAACGGCCTGTCTGCCTTGGAGGCATAGTTCACATAGCCGAAGGCGAACGGCACGTAGACCACGTCGTCATGCGCGATCATGTGATCGTAGCAGCGGATCGGGTTCCATTTCGGCGAGTTCGGGTGCGATAGCGCGGCAAGCTGGCGCAATTGCCCGACGGCCCGCTCGATCTTTTCCCCGGCGATGAACTCGTCGCCGTCTTCGCTGGGCTCACCCAGCGTCAAAAGCAGGCACATAGCGTCAGTCGGCACCAACGGCAGCCCAAGCCATTTGCCGTCCTTCAAGGCGCGCCGGCCGAGATCCAGCACCTCGTCATGGCTGCGCGGCAGCGGTCCGTAGCGCTCCAGGAGATCGGGGCGATACGAGGCAACCTGGCAGGCAGCATCGATCGGCAACGCCCATTGGCGCCCGTCCCTTGCGTAGGATTGCCAGGATGCGCCAACTGAATCCTGTTCGAAACCGCGGCGCTGCTCAGCCGACAAATCGAACGGCACCATCAGCCCGCCTTCGGCAATATCGCCGATGAACGGATGGTCGAACACGACAAGGTCATAGGCGCCGAGCACCGGACCAAGCGCGGCCTCGCCGAACTCGTAAAGGCTGCGGCGGTCCCATTCGATCTCAAGACCGGGATTGGCGACGCAATACGGCCGGATGCTGGCGTCGAGCGGACCCCAGCAGCGTCGGTGATCCCACGCGAGGCCGCGCAGTCTTGTCATGCCGAAATTCCTCCCACAGCCGGCGATGCGCCGGCCCAGCCGATTAGTAGCAAGTATTTTCACCTAGACAAGTAGTTTTTACATACGCAAAGCCGACCCTCGCTTCCCCTTGGCAGGAAAGCCGCCCAACCTCGCCTGGTGCGCATCGCATTGCCGCCCAGCCCTGCAACCAAAGGCTGTGATGGATCCGGTTTTTTGGGAACTTTCGCGACGAGCATTCGTTCGGTTGGCGCCAGTCATCTGGAGCAGCATCACTGGAATCAGCAGCCACGTCGCACGGAGCAGGCCAAATGGACCAACTATGGGCGCGGCCATGAACCGGTTTGCCGCCTTGGCATTCGCCACGTTTCTGGCGATAACTTCGATCTGGATACTGTTTCTGGTTTCTTAGGATTTGGTTCTGGTTGCTTAGGATTTGGAGGGGTTCTCGACAGGTCGACCGCTTAACGATGACGTCCGCCGCATGTGGTTCTGCCAGCCGGAGCCCCGTGCGTGAAGAAACTGTCGCCAGGAGCACACCGGCGCGCACATTCGGGGTTGGCAGCCACGCTGCCTGCAACGTTCCAATCGGTTTTCAGAAAACAGCGAGATCTCATGTTGCTGAGGGCGATCGTTCGAAACTGTGCCGCCATCCGTCCTGGCCGCGTCGGCGCGACGATGCTTGTTGCCGGGCTGCTTGCCGGCTGCCAGGGCGGCGTGCTCGACCCGCAAGGGCCAGTCGGCGCCGCGCAGCGCACGATCCTGCTCAATTCGGTCGCCATCATGCTGGCCATCGTCGTCCCGACGATCGTGGCGACGCTCGGTTTTGCCTGGTGGTTCCGTGAGACCAACACAAGAGCGCGGTATCTGCCGGAATGGGCCTATTCCGGACGCATCGAACTGGTGGTCTGGTCGATTCCCATCCTCGTCATCCTGTTTCTGAGCGGCATCATCTGGATCGGGTCGCATGACCTCGATCCAATGAAGCCGCTGGATTCCCAGCAAAAGCCGCTTGAGGTGCAGGTCGTCTCGCTCGACTGGAAATGGCTGTTCATCTACCCCGAGCAGAATGTCGCGAGCATCAACCGGCTTGTGGTGCCGGCGGGCAGGCCGGTGCATTTCTCGCTCACCTCGGCAAGCGTCATGAACGCGTTCTTCGTGCCTCAGCTCGGCGGCATGATCTACACGATGAACGGCATGACGACGCAGCTTCACCTGCAGGCGGATCAGCCGGGCGAATTCTATGGGCGGTCGGCCCATTTCAGCGGCGACGGTTTTCCAGGCATGCAATTCGTGCTGCATGCCGTCGCGGCGGACGCCTTCGATGCATTCGTCAATTCAGCGCGAAGCCAGGGACAGGCACTCGACAAGGCCAGCTACCAGGAACTGGCCAGACAGAGCCTGGACGTGCCGCCTTCGACCTACCGCTCGGTCGAGCCGGACCTTTTCTATGAAATCGCGACGCAAGGCGTTCCGCCCGCGCCCGGTCCCCAGGCCGGTGGCCCCGAGCCGAGCGTATTGCCCAAGACAGGAGGCTGACAATGCTCGGAAAATTGAGCTGGGACGTCATTCCGTTCGATCAGCCTCTGCCGATGATCGCCTCGGCGGTCGTCGCCCTGGCAATCCTCGGCGTGCTGGCCTGGGTCTTCCTGGCCGGCCATTTCCCCTATCTGTGGCGCGAATGGATCACCAGCGTCGATCACAAGCGGATTGGCGTGATGTACACGCTGCTGGCCCTGCTGATGCTGCTGCGCGGTTTCAGCGACGCCGTCATGATGCGGTCCCAGCAGGCCCTCGCCTTCCAGGCGCCCGGCTATCTGCCGCCCGACCACTTCAACCAGGTCTTTTCCGCCCACGGCACCATCATGATCTTTTTCGGGGCGATGCCGTTCGTCATCGGCCTAATGAACCTGGTCGTGCCGCTGCAGCTCGGCGTCCGCGACGTGGCCTTTCCGACGCTCAACTCGGTGAGTTTCTGGCTCACCGCCACCGGTGCGCTGCTGGTCAACATCTCGCTGGTGATCGGCGAATTCGCGCGCACCGGGTGGCTGCCGTATCCGCCGCTCAGCGAGACCGCCTACTCGCCGGGCGTCGGCGTCGACTATTATCTGTGGGCAGTGCAGATAGCGGGCGTCGGAACGCTGCTCACCGGCATCAATTTCGTCACCACGATCCTGAAGGTGCGGGCGCCCGGCATGAGTTATCTCAGGATGTCGATGTTCTGCTGGACCTCACTCGCCGCCAGCCTGCTCATCGTCGCCGCCTTCCCGATCCTCACCGCCACGCTCGCGATGCTGACGCTCGACCGCTATTTCGGCTTTCATTTCTTCACCAACGAAGCCGGCGGCAACATGCTGATGTTCGTGAACCTGATCTGGGCCTGGGGCCATCCCGAGGTCTACATCCTCGTCCTGCCGGCGTTCGGCATCTTCTCGGAGGTCATCTCCACCTTCTCCAGCAAGCCGCTGTTCGGCTACCGCTCGATGGTGGCCGCGACACTCTTCATCTGCATCGTCTCTTTCATGGTGTGGCTGCACCACTTCTTCACCATGGGCGCCGACGCCGACGTCAACGCCGCGTTCGGCATCGCGACCAGCATCATCGCTGTCGGTACCGGCGTGAAGATCTACAACTGGATGTTCACCATGTATGGCGGCCGCATCCGCTTCGCGACGCCGATGCTGTGGTCGCTGGGCTTCATGGTGACGTTCGTCGTCGGCGGCATGACGGGCGTGTTGCTGGCCGTGCCGCCGGCCGATTTCCTGCTCCACAACAGCCTGTTCCTGGTGGCGCATTTCCACAACGTCATCATCGGCGGTGTGCTGTTCGGCGCCTTCGCGGGATATACCTACTGGTTTCCCAAGGCATTCGGCTTCCGGCTGCACGAGGGCTGGGGCAAGCTGGCCTTCTGGCTGACGCTGATCGGCTTCTACGCCACCTTCGTGCCGCTCTACGCTGTCGGCCTGCTCGGCATGACCCGCCGCATGCAGCATTTCGACGTGCCGGCCTGGCATCCCTGGGTGCTGGTTGCCGGCGCCGGCATGTTAATCACCACCGCCGGCGTGGTCGCGCAGATCGTACAGCTCGTCGTCAGCATCCGGCAGCGCGCGGCACTTCGCGACGCCACCGGAGATCCCTGGGACGGTCGCTCGCTGGAATGGGCCACGCCCTCGCCGCCGCCGGTCTTCAACTTCGCCGCGCTTCCGCATGTCGAGGGCGAAGAGCCCTACTGGAGCATCAAGCAGCGGGCACGCGAGCAAAACCGGCTGCGCGACGAGCCTGAATACGAGCCGATCGAGATGCCGCGCAACAGCCCCACCGGGTTCATCTGCGCCTTCTTTGCGACCGTGATGGGCTTCGCCCTCATCTGGCACATCTGGTGGATGGTGGCGCTCGGCGCGCTCGGTGCTTTCGCCACCTTCGTCGTATTCGCGTGGCGCGACATCCCCGAATACGTCATTCCTTCCGCCGAAGTCGCCCGGATCGACCGCGCCAACCGAAGTGCCCGCCGCGAGGCGCTGGCCACCTACACGGGGCCAAGGCCATGACTGTGATCGACGTTCGAGAACGTGACCCCTACCGCCTCGGCCATCGCGGGCACGGCCATGCACCCGGCCATGGCGACGGCGGCCCGGCACCGATCCGGATCGTCGTCGGCTACGGCTTCTGGATCTTCCTTCTGAGCGACATCGTGATGTTCTCGGCCTTCTTCGCGGCCTATGCCGTGCTGGCGGGCAAGACGGCGGGCGGACCAAGCGGACCCGAGCTGTTCGACCTGCGCAACGTCTCGATCGAGACGGCCGCTTTGCTTTTGTCGAGCTTCACCTGCGGTCTCGCCAGCCTCGCCGTGACAGCGCGGCGAAGCTCCTGGTTCTATGTCGCCATGGCTGTCACCTTCGTGCTCGGCGCCACCTTCATCCTGCTCGAGTTGCGCGAGTTCGCGCATATGGTTGCCAGCGGCGCCGGACCTACGCGCAGCGCTTTCCTGTCGGCGTTCTTCACGCTGGTTGGATGCCATGGCCTTCACGTCACGGCGGGGCTGCTGTGGCTGCTCACGATGATGGCGCAGATCTTCGCCAAGGGATTCCGCGACGATATTCTTCGGCGTTTCATGTGCTTCAGCCTGTTCTGGCACGCCCTCGACATCATCTGGGTCGCCCTGTTCACGGTGGTCTATCTCCTGGGAGCAAGTCGATGAGCCATGCTGACGATCGCCACGCGCAACGGCGCGACACCGATGGCCCGGAGCGCTACGACATCGATACGGCGCCGGGTGACGAATACCTCGGCGACGCCGAGGTCGGATCCGGGTTGCGCGGCTATGTGATCGGCCTCGGGCTGGCAACGCTGCTGACCATCGCCTCATTCTGGTTGCCCGGAACGAACCTGATATGGGCACCCGGCATTCCGGTGGCGCTGGTCGTGCTGGCGATCGCTCAGATGGGCGTGCATCTCGTCTTCTTCCTGCACATCACGACGGGGCCGGACAACACCAACAACGCTCTGGCGCTTGCCTTCGGCGTGCTGATCGTTGTGCTGGTGATCGGCGGCTCGATCTGGATCATGGCCAATCTCGACCACAATTTGATGCCGATGAACGCTAACATGAACATGAACCGCTAGGGATTATTCTGGCCGTTGGCCGCAGTTCATGCGACAGCGAGCTCCGGTCTCAAGCCCGCTCGAATGTGCCGACGAGCTCGGCCTCTCCCAGGACGTGCGGCGCGGCCGTCACCCGGTCAAATCTGCAGCCAGCCGCTGGCCGGAACATTCGCCGCGTAAGCGGGTTTTTCGGTTCGGACGCATCGCCGCGGAATAACGGCAATGGGCTCGGCAATGGACGAAGGGCGCGACATGACCGGGCTAAGCGGTAAGCAACCTAGCGGGGCGAAAGGTGTTGTGGTCGCATTCTCCGCACCGGGCGGCGAGACCATCTACGCCCACGAACGCGAAACTGTCGCTGCCGTCGCGCGCACGATTGCAGCGTTGAAGGGGTTTTCCTTCCGCCAGGGCCTGCGTGACGGCGGCGGTGACAGCGGCGGGCTGTATTTCGTGCCGGACGACAGCTTGCTTGCTGCCGATGCGGCCCAACTGGGCATCAACGGGCCCGACGACCTCTTCGGCGGCGTGGTGCCCTGGCGCCTCGCAACCACCAAGGCCATAACCCACGAGCTGGTGGACGGATCGGCGGCACGGCCAAAAGAATGGCCCGCCGGCTTCGGCAGCACCGTCGCCGCAGCCGTACTGCCCGGCTACACTGCATTTTCACGCCATGACGCGCTGCGCGCAGCGCAACGTCTGCTGGAGCTCGGGCTGGTCCGGTTCAAGCCACCGCGCGCTTCGCGGGGCCGCGACCAGCACACCGCCGCGACGGTCGGCGACGTCGAAAGGCTGCTGGACCAATATCCATCCTCCGACCTCAGCGAATACGGCCTTGTTCTCGAAACGCAGCTTCGCGACATCGTTACGCTGAGCGTTGGCAGAACCATGATCGACGAATTGTCGGTCAGCTATTACGGCACCCAGCGGACGACGACCGACAACGACGGACAGCCCGTCTACGGCGGATCCGATCTGGTTGTCGTGCGCGGCGGATGGGAGGCGCTGGACGGGCTGCGACTATCTCCGGCGCTGGGTTTGGCCGTGGCGCAGGCGAGAACCTATGACGCAGCGATGGATGGTTATCCCGGATTCTTCGCCTCGCGACGCAACTACGACATCGGCCAAGGTGTCGATTCCTCGGGCATCTGGCGATCGGGTGTGCTGGAAGCCAGCTGGCGGATCGGTGGCAGCAGCAGCGCCGAGCTCGCAGCAATGGACGCCATGAAGCGCGACCCCGACATGCAGATCGTGCATGTCTCCGCCGTCAAGCAGTTCGGCAGCACTGCGCGGCTGCCGCTGAACGCAGCAATCCATTTCCACGGCGAGGACCCCGAGGAGGGTCAAATCACGCGTTACACCGTCGTCACCCAGGCGATCCGAGGGCCGAGCGGGGGAGCCGGCCGATCGTCATTCTAGCCATGTCAGGTCGGGCCGAAACACGCCGCCGGCCGGGAACATCCGCCAATGGCGTTCCACACTTTTCGTGGAATTGCTCTAACCGCGGCGGCAATTGAAGGTTCCGTGGCTTCGGACTTCGTTACCGCTACAGGTCAAGGGCGAAGATCACAGCCGCGCCTTGGTGGTGCGTGGCGTTGCCAGGAGCAGGCTTGTTTCGCTGCCGGTAATTCCGGGGATCAGGCGGATACGTCTCAGCACCGCGTCGAACTCGCTCAGGGTCTGGGTTCCGAGTTCTATCACCAGATCCCAGCGGCCATTGGTGGTGTGGATGGTCGAGACCTCGGAGAAGCCGCCCAGCGCCCGGATGACGCGATCGGCGGCGTGGCCTTCGATCTCGATCATCATGATGCCACGCACGCGCTGATCGACCGCGTCGGCGCGCAGAATGACGGTGTAGCCGACGATGACGCCGTCCCTTTCAAGCCGCTCGATCCGCGACCTTACCGTTGCCCGGGAGACACCCAGGCTGATGGCAAGATCGGAAATGCTGCGCCGGGCGTCGTGCCGCAAAGAGGTGATGATCTGCTCGTCGAGCTGGTCCATGATTGCTCACAACGGAAGTAGATGATGCCACAATGGTAAGGCACTTCGACAAATTTTCCAATTTGACATGTTCATTCTGCCAGCGATGCCGGCTTCAATAAAGGCATCGTAATTGGTGGGGTATGAGCATGCATTGCACGATCGTTGGGGCGCCGATCCAGGCCGGCTCAGGCCGCATGGGCTGCGAGATGGGGCCGAGTGCGCTGCGCACGGCCGGCCTGGCCGGCGCACTGACCGAGCTCGGCCATACGCTGACCGACCTCGGAACCATCGTCCCTGCCGACATGCGTCCTGTCGTACACGGCAACGCGGCGGTGAAGGCGTTGCCGGAAATTGCCGCGTGGACAGCGGCAATCAGCGAAACGGCCTATGCCGCGAGCGCCGACGCGATGCCGATCTTTCTCGGCGGCGACCACAGCATTTCGGCCGGCACGCTCGCCGGCATTGCCCGCCGGGCGGCGAATGCCGGCCGGCCGCTCTTCGTGCTGTGGCTCGACGCCCACCCCGATTTTCATACGCTCGACACGACCACCAGCGGCAATTTGCATGGTGTGCCGCTGGCCTACGCCAGCGGGCAGCCCGGCTTCGAGGGCTATTTCCCCCGCCTTGCAGCGCAGGTGGACCCGGCTCGCATATGCGCGCTGGGGATCCGCAGCGTGGACCTGGCGGAAAGGGAAGCGTTGCGCAGAGCCGGCGTGACGGTCCATGACATGCGTTCGATCGACGAGCACGGCATTGCGCAACTGCTTCGCGCCTTTCTCGAACGGGTGAGCGCAGCCAACGGGATGCTGCACGTCAGCCTCGACGTCGATTTTCTCGACCCGTCGATCGCCCCGGCGGTGGGCACCACCGTTCCCGGCGGCGCTACCTTCCGCGAGGCGCATCTGGCGATGGAAATGCTGCATGACAGCGGCCTCGTCACCAGTCTCGACCTCGTCGAGCTCAACCCTTTTCTCGACGAACGCGGCCGCACCGCCACGCTGTTGGTCGACCTGACCGCGAGCCTGATGGGCCGGCGGATCATGGATCGCCCGACGAGGGGGTTCTGAGCCATGACCGTCAATTTGAACATCGTCCCGTTCGTCAGCGTCGACCGCATGATGAAGCTGGTGCTTGCCATCGGCATCGAGCGCTTCCTGCTCGAGCTTGCCGCCTATATCGAAGAGGATTTCAGGCGCTGGGAGCTGTTCGACAAGACGCCGCGCGTCGCCTCGCACAGCGTTGACGGCGTCATCGAGCTGATGCCGACCAGCGATGGGCAGCTTTACGGGTTCAAATACGTCAACGGGCATCCGAAGAACACGCGTGACGGCCGCCAGACCGTGACCGCTTTCGGCGTGCTTGCCGATGTCGGCAACGGCTATCCGATGCTGCTTTCGGAAATGACCATCCTGACCGCGCTCAGAACCGCCGCAAGCTCGGCGGTCGCGGCGAAATACCTCGCTCCTGAGGCCGCCAGGTGCATGGCGATCATCGGCAATGGCGCGCAATCGGAATTCCAGGCGATTGCGTTCAAGGCGCTGCTTGGCGTCGACAGGCTGCGGCTCTACGATATCGACCCGGCGGCCTCGGCGAAATGCATGAAGAACCTTGCCGGCATGGGTTTCGACATCAAGCTCTGCGCGTCGGCGCAGGAAGCCGTTGAAGGTGCAGAGATCATCACCACGGTTACCGCCGACAAGCGGTCGGCAACAATCCTGACCGACAACATGGTCGGATCCGGCGTGCACATCAATGCCGTGGGCGGCGACTGCCCGGGCAAGACCGAGCTGCATCGCGACATTCTGCTGCGCTCGGACATTTTCGTCGAATATCCACCGCAGACGCGCATCGAAGGCGAGAGCCAGCAGCTCGATGCGGATCATCCGGTCACCGAATTGTGGCAGGTGATGACAGGAAAGGCAGCAGGCCGGACGGATGCAAGACAGATCACATTGTTTGATTCCGTCGGCTTTGCGATCGAGGATTTTTCCGCGTTGCGCTACGTCCGCGATCAGCTTCAGCGGACCGGTCTTTACGAGGAACTAGACCTTCTGGCCGATCCCGATGAGCCGCGCGACCTGTTCGGCATGCTGCTGCGGGCCGAAAAAGCGACCGGGCTGGCGGTTGCCGGCAGCTGAGCTGCGATCCTGTCGGTCAGTCCTTCTTTTCCCGATACAGGCGCTCGGTTGCGCGCTCGCTTTCCCTGCGCTCCGCCGGGCCGCGACGGCGCTGCGTGAGCAGGGCGTAGGCGATCAGAATTGCCAGCAGCAGTGGACCGCCTGCAACGACGAGCAACCACAAACTATTCCCAGACATCGACCGTCTCCTTTCCCTCACAACCGGGAAGGACCCGAACCGTTCCTCCGTCTCGTTGGGGGTCGTCAGCGGGGCGTGGTGCAATTCAGGATTTTATGCCTCGGTCAGGACGTTGCACGCCTTGTCTGCACTCAGGATGTCCTTATCTAGACTCTTATCCTTCGATCACATGCACTCTCTGCGAAGTGAAGGGAACCACAAGCGCTTTCTGACATTTGGTTGTTCAAGAGACAAACGTGCAGCCACACCGGCTCCGGGGCTAGGAATACCATGCGTGAGAATCAATCCGACGTCTTCGATCTGTTTTCCGAGGTTTACAAGAATGCGGCTCAGGAGGAGATAAGCCTCCAGCAATATCTGCTTGCCTGCCGCGAGGACAAGTCGATGTACGCCTCGGCACCCGAACGGATGGTCGAGGCGATCGGCGAACCGACCTTTGTCGATACCAGCAAGGACGAGCGGCTCGGCCGTATTTTTTCGAACCGGACGATCAAGATCTATCCAACCTTCGCCGACTTTTACGGCATGGAGGATACGATCGAGCGTATCGCCGGTTATTTCCGCTATGCCTCGCAAGGGCTCGAGGAACGCAAGCAGATCCTCTATCTGCTCGGCCCGGTCGGCGGCGGCAAGTCCTCGCTTGCGGAGCAGCTGAAAAGGCTGATGGAGCAGCGTCCGATCTATACGCTGAAGGTCGGCGGCCAGGTCAGCCCGGTCTTCGAATCGCCGCTCGGGCTGTTCGATCCCGACCGCATGGGCGACCTTTTGGAGGACAAATACGGCATCGCCCGGCGGCGGCTGAACGGCCTGATCTCGCCCTGGGCGGCAAAGCGCCTCGACGAATTGTCCGGCGACATCTCCAAATTCAGCGTCGTCAAGCTGATGCCGTCCCGGCTGCGCCAGATCGGCATCGCCAAGACCGAGCCGGGCGACGAGAACAACCAGGACGTTTCGGCCCTGGTCGGCAAGGTCGACATCAGGCAGCTGGAAAACTTCAGCCAGTCCGATCCTGACGCCTACTCTTATAGCGGCGGGCTGAACCGGACGACGCAAGGGCTGCTCGAATTCGTCGAGATGTTCAAGGCGCCGATCAAGGTGCTGCATCCGCTGCTGACCGCGACCCAGGAAGGCAGCTACAACGGCACCGAGAATTTCGGCGCTTTCCCCTATCAGGGCATCATCGTTGCCCATTCCAACGAGTCGGAATGGCTGCAGTTCAAGAACAACAAGAACAACGAGGCGTTCCTCGACCGCATCCTGGTGGTCAAGGTGCCGTATTGCCTGCGCGTCACCGAAGAGCGGCAGATCTACGAGAAGCTGTTGCGCGAGAGCGAATTGGCTAACAGCCCCTGCGCTCCGGAAGTGCTCGATATCCTCAGCCGGTTCACCGTCTCGACCCGCCTGGCCGAACACGACAATTCGCCGCTCTACACCAAGATGCGCGTCTATGACGGCGAGAACCTCAAGGAAACCGATCCCAAGGCGAAGTCGGTCCAGGAATACCGAAACGCCGCCGGTGTCGATGAAGGCATGACCGGCGTCAGCACCCGCTTCGCCTTCAAGATCCTGTCGCAGACCTTCAATTACGACACCGAAGAGGTGGCCGCCGATCCGGTGCATCTGATGTACATCCTGGAAGAGGCGATCAAGCGCGAGCAGTTCCCGAAGGAGACCGAGGCGGACTATCTCGATTTCATCAAGTCGGAGCTGGCCACCCGTTATGCCGAGTTCATCGGCCACGAGATCCAGAAGGCCTATCTGGAATCCTACAGCGAATACGGCCAGAACCTGTTCGACCGCTATATCGCCTACGCCGATGCCTGGATCGAGGATCAGGACTACAAGGATACCGATACCGGCCAGATCCTCAATCGCGAGGTCTTGGACAACGAACTGTCGCAGGTCGAAAAGCCGGCCGGCATCGCCAATCCCAAGGACTTCCGCAACGAAGTGGTGAAGTTCACGCTGCGCGCGCGGGCCAGAAACCATGGCCGTAACCCGTCATGGACAAGCTATGAGAAGCTGCGCGAAGTCATTGAGAAGCGGATGTTCGGGCAGGTCGAGGACCTGCTGCCGGTGATCAGCTTCGGCTCCAAGCAGGACAGCGTGACGGAGAAGCGGCATACAGAATTCGTGCAGCGGATGATCCAGCGCGGCTACACCGAGCGCCAGGTCCGCCGGCTGGTGGACTGGTACATGCGGGTGAACAAGGCGGGTTGAAGCCAGCCCGGGGTAACATATGCCGATCTTCATCGATCGCCGACTGAACCCGAAGGACAAAAGCCTCGGCAATCGGCAGCGTTTCCTGCGGCGGGCGCGCGAAGAGTTGAAGCGCACCATCCGCGATCAGATCCGCGCCGGCAAGATCGCCGACGTGGACGCCGAGCATGCCGTTTCGATGCCGGCGCGGGGTACCGGCGAGCCGAGCTTCAACGATGCCAGGAACAGCGGCAGCCGCCAGCACGTCCTGCCCGGCAACAAGCATTTCACCCCAGGCGACCGGCTGCCCAAGCCCGGCCAGGGCGGAGGCATGGGGTCCGCCCCGGGGAGAACCGAATCGGAGGACGATTTCCGTTTCGTGCTGTCGCGCGAAGAGGTGCTCGACCTCTTTTTCGAAGACCTAGAACTGCCTGACATGGTCAAGCTCAACCTCAAGGAGATCCTCGCCTTCAAGCCGCGCCGGGCCGGCTTTGCCGCGACCGGCTCGCCGACCAACATCAATGTCGGGCGCACGATGCGCAACAGCCATGGCCGCCGCATAGCGCTCAGGCGCCCCAAGCAGGAGGAACTCGACGCAATCGCCCAGGAGATCGCGTCGCTGGAGGCGAAGCCGCAAAACGCCGAGCTGCGCCAGCGCATCGTGGCGCTGCAGGAAGAGCTTGAGCGGCTGGAGCGCCGCCGCAAGCGGATCGCCTTTGTCGATCCGGTCGATATCCGCTTCAACCGCTTCGACGCCCAGCCGGTGCCGAACGCCAATGCGGTGATGTTCTGCCTGATGGACGTGTCCGGTTCGATGGGCGAACGCGAGAAGGATCTGGCCAAGCGCTTCTTCGTGCTGCTGCACCTGTTCCTGAAACGGCGCTATGACCGGACCGAGGTGGTCTTCATCCGCCACACGCACGAGGCGCAGGAGGTCGACGAGGAAACCTTCTTCTACAACACCCAGAGCGGCGGCACGGTGGTTTCCACGGCGCTCGAGGAGATGCACCGCATCGTCGAACAACGCTATCCCAGCCGCGAATGGAACATCTATGTCGCCCAGGCCTCGGACGGCGATAATTTCGTCACCGATTCCGAGCGCTGCATCGCCCTGCTCGATCAACAGATCATGCGGCTCTGCCAGTATTTCGCCTATGTCGAGATCCTCGACGAGCGCGAGAGCCACATCTTCGGCGCTACCGACAACGGCACGTCGCTGTGGCGTGCCTACAGTGCGGTCAAGCTGAGATGGTCAAACTTCCAGATGAGCCGCATCGCCACGGCGGCCGACATCTACCCGGTTTTCCGCCAGCTCTTCGCCAGACAGCCGGGTTATCAAAAGAGCGGTGAAAGAGGGGGCTGATGGCGAGCAGATCCGGGCTGCTGTTTTCCGGTTCCGACTGGGATTTCAGGACGCTGTCGCGCGCCTACGAGACCATCGAGGCGATCGCCACCGAAGAGCTCCACCTCGACATCTATCCGGTACAGATGGAGATCATCTCGTCCGAACAGATGCTCGACGCCTACTCCTCTGTCGGCATGCCGCTGATGTACCGGCACTGGTCTTTCGGCAAGCACTACCTCTACCAGGAACTGCTCTATCGCAAAGGCGGACGGGGGCTGGCCTATGAACTCGTCATCAATTCCAATCCCTGCATCGTCTATCTGATGGAGGAAAACACCATGGCCCTGCAGGCCCTGGTGACGGCGCACGCGGCACTCGGCCATAACCATTTCTTCAAGAACAATTATCTTTTCCGGCAGTGGACGGACGCCGGCGCCATCCTCAGCTATCTCGACTTCGCCAAGGGCTATATTGCCCGCTGCGAAGAGCGGCACGGCGTCGATGCGGTGGAAGAGATCCTCGATGCCGCACATGCGCTGATGGAACAGGGCGTGTTCCGATACCACCGGCCGCCGAAGCTGTCGTCGGAAAAGCAGCGCGAGGGCCTACGCGAGCGCCTGGAGTACGAGGAGCGTTCCTACAACGATCTGTGGCGCACGCTGCCGCCTTCCAAGGACAGCACCAAGGTCCGCGAGACGGATACCATGACGGAGCGCAAGAAATCGCTCAAGCTGCCCGAGGAGAACCTGCTTTATTTCCTGGAGAAGAACAGCCTGATCCTGGAACCATGGCAGCGTGAGGTCATCCGGATCGTCCGCGTCATCGCGCAGTATTTCTATCCCCAGCGGCAAACGCAGGTGATGAACGAGGGCTGCGCCACCTTCGTGCATTACACGCTGATGAACCTTTTGTTCGATCGCGGCCTGATCGGCGAAGGTGCCATGCTGGAGATCCTGCGCAACCATTCAAATGTGATCTTCCAGCCGGGCTTCGACGATCCGCGCTTTTCCGGTATCAACCCTTACGCGCTGGGCCTCGACATGATGCAGGACATCCAGCGCATCTCGACCGCGCCGACGGCCGAGGACCGCGACTGGTTCCCCGACATCGCCGGCAACGGCGACTGGCGCCAGACCTTGCTGGACGCCTGGGCCAACCATCGCGACGAGTCCTTCATCCGCCAATACCTGAGCCCGACCCTGATACGGAAATGGCGGTTCTTCGTGCTTGCCGATGCTGCCAACGACCCCCATTACGAAGTCGCCTCGATACACAATGAGCGCGGCTACGAGAGCATCCGCGGCGCACTCGCCCACAGCTACGATATCGGCGCCAGCCGGCCCGACATACAGGTGGTGGATGTGGACCTGCTCGGCGACCGGCATCTGCGCCTGCAGCACAAGGTCAAGGACGGCATCGTGCTGGAAGGCGGCAGCCGCGACGCCACGCTGCGCCACATCCGCAAGCTCTGGGGCTACGAGGTCAGCATGGTCGCGGTCGACGCGCAGACCGGCGCCACGCTCCACGAACGGTCTACCAGCCAGATCGGGGAATGACCCTACCGGCTTGCCGGCGACGTCGGGTGTCATCGCCTTTACCGCATCACCAACGACCCTATCTACGGGCGCATCTTGACATGGTCGGGAGCAGGAACATGCGCGCATTGATGATCGCCGCCCTTCTTCTGGTCGCCGTCTCGATGGCGCTCTCGCTCGCGCACGCTTTGGAATTGCCCGGCAAATTGCGCCTCAAGGAGGCCACCTACAGATCAGTGCAGGCAATCTACTATCCCGGCTTCACGATCGGCGGGTTCGCCGAGATCGGCGGCATCATTGCACTCGCCGTCCTGCTTTACCTGACGCCCTATCCAAGCGCCCGATTCTGGTGGACCTTGGCGGCGCTTGTCTTCTTGCTGGCGGAGCATGCGACCTATTGGTTGGTCACGCATCCCGTCAACAATTTCTGGGTGCAAGACACTGCCATGCCGAAATCAGCCGCAACGTTTTTTTCAATGTTCTCTCGAAAGCAGGCCGGCGACTGGAGAGATTTGCGCAACGTCTGGGAGGCTTCGCATGTCGCCAGGGCAGGCCTGGCGATGCTGAGCCTCGTCTCAATTGCTGTCGCCGCGACATTTTTTGCCGGATAGGCCCAGGGATCAAGACGGCGCCCTTGTCCGCCAATTTGCGGCCACGGAGGCTGCATCCGTCAGATTAGAGAACGAACCCGGCGCCGTATTGTCTTAACGTCAAGCGATCCGGCCGCTCAGCGGTCGGCGCGATGCTTGTTGTGAGCGCTTTCCTGGTGCTCGCCGCGGATGATGTTGCGATCGTCGGGATCGGCAATATCCTTCGGGTCCGATCTGAGCTCGGCACCGCGCCGGAACGCCTCGCGCTCTTGCCTGGTCTTTTTCAAATCCGCTTCGGCGTCGAAATCCTTGCCGGCGTTTTTCGTGTTCTCGCGCTCTTCGATGATGCGCAATTGCTGCTCATGAGTCTTTTTTCCGGCCATCGGTGACCTCCTTCTTTCTATTTTCCGCTTCCCAGGGTCCAAATTCGCTACAGCCCGAAAGGATAGGTCTCGGGAAGGCCTGTCCCCGCATGTTCCGGCCCAAGCGGCGTCACGGCACTGGTTTCATCGAACCAGACGAAAGCATCGAACTGGCGGGCCAGCGAGGCGTCCGCATAGTGGCTGTGGAGCTCGGTCTCGGGCCGGTAGATGACGCCGATAAAGCGTTCCAGCCGGCGCTCCAGAAGCCGTTCGCGCAGCGTGTCGTCGCGCTCGAAATCGAGCAGGAAAGGCGAGACGCCGCTGTCGTGGCAAAGGCGCTCATAGCTGTCGTTGTGGGAAGGCCGCACCGGTTTCACTTCCATGTCGCCGTCCCAGTCGGTGGCGGCGGCCACCGTCCCGGAATGCGTACTGAGCCCAATCAAGGCAACCTCGTCGCCAAAACGCTGGCGGCAGAGCTGGCCGATGTTCAGTTCGTCCCTGACGATCCCCATCTCGGTATAGCGGGCATCGCCGATGTGGGAATTATGTGCCCACACCACCGCCTTGGCGTTCGGGCCGCGGGCCTGCAGCAGGTGCTCCAGCGTTTCGAACATGTGGGTGTCGCGCAGGTTCCAGGACTGCGCGCCGCCGTAATACATGGTGCGGTAATAGCGCTCGGCGGAGGCGACCAGGCGGGCGTTCTGGGTGGCGTCGAGGAAATCGATCCCGTCCTGCTGCGCATAGTCGAGCTCTCTAGCGAGCAGTTCGCGGCATTGCTCGAGCACGGCCTTCTCGCATTTCTGATAGCCGGAGGTGAGTGCGACACGGCCATAGGTGGCCGGGTCGTTCTGCCACGGAGTCAGGCAGCCGTAGCGTTCGCGCGCGATCCTTGCCGCCTGCGGATCGACGCGGTCGAGATATTGCAGGACCGCCGCAATCGATCCGCCCATATTGTAGATGTCGAGGCCATAGAATCCGGCCCGCCGGGAGGATATGCTGATCCGCTCATTATGCTCTCGCATCCAGTCGACGAACGCCGCGACGTCGGTGTTGCGCCACATCCAGGTGGGAAAGCGCTGGAACGGCGGCGCGGCGCCCGGCCGCGGCGGCCGATGGCGGACGTAGCGGTCGATCGCCGCGGCATCGGGCCAGTCGGCCTCGACCGCGACGATGGTGAAGCCATGCTTCTCGATCAGCCTGCGAGTGATCGCGGCGCGCGCACGATAGAACTCCGACGTGCCGTGGCTGGCTTCGCCGAGCAAGACGACGCGGCGGTCGGCAAACCGGTCGAACAGCGCACCGAAGGCCGGATCGTCGAAATCCGGAAGCGGTTCGGCGGCGGCCGCGATCATCTGCGGCAGGCTGCTCCTGCGCTGATGCCGGTGCGGAAGCTCGGCCGCTATCTGGCTGTCGCTGCCTGGCTCGCCCCAGCCTTGCTCGCCGATCAGCGGAACAAACCGCACGCCGCCGAAATCCTCCTCCGTGTAGGTTGCGGCGCCGGTGCGGGTGACCTTGAGCAGGCGCTGCGAGTCGAATTCGTCGCCGACCGGGATGACAAGCCGGCCGGCGACGTCGAGCTGTTCCTGCAGAGCGAGCGGTGCGCCGGGGCCAGCGGCCGCAACCAGGATCGCATCGAAGGGTGCCGCCTCGGGCCAGCCCTTGGTGCCGTCGCCGGTGCGGACTTCGATATTATCGTAGCCGAGCTTTTTGAACCGCTGCCTCGCCGTTTCAGCCAACGCGGCGTGGCGCTCGATTGTGTAGACGCGTTCGACAATCCGGCTCATTACGGCAGCCGCATAGCCTGATCCGGTGCCGACCTCGAGGACGTGGTCACCGGCTCCGACCTCCGCCATTTCGATCATGAACGCAACGATATAGGGCTGCGATATCGTCTGACCTTCGGCGATCGGCAGCGGCCCGTCCTCATAGGCGAATTCTTCGAAACCAGGCTCTACGAAGGCCTCGCGCGGGACCTCGCGCATCGCTAGAAGGACATTGCGGTCGCGAATGCCACGGCGGCTCAGGTGGATATCGACCATTTGGTTGCGGGCATGGGAGAGATCGAGCATCTTTCTGCTCCTTTTTGCAGACCCCTCTGCCCAATGAACGAAGCTTCCTTGAAGGCAGCTCGGTTCATGTCCCCGTACGTCCCTGGAATTGCGGTCCCTTGAATTCCTGGATCGCGCACGCCTTTCTAACCGTTGGCGAGGCTCGAGGTTCCCAAGGGACAGCGATCGGCTTTTACCAGCGACGGCAGCGCCCGCTCGAACTTATTTCAAGGTAAATCCTTTCTCCGACGCGACGCCACCCCAGATAACGACGGACGAGGGTATTCCGGAGGCATTTCCATGAACGACGAGGCTCGCACCACTGCGCAAACAACCGGCCTTGACCAGGTCGATCTGATGGACCGCTACTGGCGCGCCGCGAACTACATTTCGGTTGGCCAGATCTATCTGCTCGACAATCCGCTCTTGCGCGAGCCCTTGCGGCCGGAGCACATCAAGCCGCGGCTGCTCGGCCATTGGGGCACAACGCCTGGCCTCAATTTCATCTATGTGCATCTGAACCGGAGCATCCGTGAACGTGGTCTCGATGTTCTGTTCATCTGCGGTCCGGGTCATGGCGGCCCGGCAATGGTCGCGAACACCTGGCTCGAGGGCACCTACAGCGAGATCTATCCCGAGGTCGGCAGGGGCGAAGACGGCCTGCGAAAGCTGTTCCGGCAGTTCTCGTTTCCCGGCGGAGTGCCGAGCCACGCGGCTCCGGAGACGCCCGGCTCGATCCACGAAGGCGGAGAACTCGGCTATGCTCTGGTCCATGCCTTCGGCGCCGCCTTCGACAATCCAAACCTTGTCGTTGCCTGCGTCGTCGGCGACGGCGAAGCCGAGACCGGCCCGCTCGCCGCGGCCTGGCATTCCAACAAATTCCTGAACCCGGCATCCGACGGTGCCGTCCTGCCGATCCTGCATCTCAACGGCTACAAGATTGCCAGCCCGACGATCCTCGGCCGCATGGAAGACGAGGCGTTGCGCAGCCTGTTCCTCGGCTATGGCTACGAAACCTTCTTCGTGGAAGGTCATGAACCTGCCGCGATGCATCGCGAGATGGCCCGCACGCTCGATACCGTGCTCGACCGGATCCACTCCATCCAGGAGCCTGCAAGAGCCGCGGGCTGGAAGGGAGAGCGGCCGCTGTGGCCGATGATCGTGCTGCGCAGCCCAAAGGGCTGGACCGGGCCGAAAGAAGTCGACGGCAGACGAGTCGAGGATTTCTGGCGTTCGCACCAGGTACCGGTGTCGAACGCCCGCGGCGACGCGGCGCACCGCCAGATCCTCGAAGACTGGATGCGCAGCTACGAACCGAAGACGCTATTCGACGAAGGCGGGCATCTCCTGCCGGAGCTCGCAGCACTCGCGCCGACGGGGCCAAGGCGCATGGGCGCAATCCCCTACGCCAATGGCGGCCTGCTGAAACAGGACCTCGTGCTTCCCGATTGGAAGGGCCTCGCGCTCGACGTACCGCGTCCGGGCGGTACCGTCGGAGAGGCGACGCGGACCGTCGGAAGCTATCTTCGCGATGTGATCCGATTGAACGCCGAGGCCAGGAATTTCCGGCTGATGGGACCGGACGAGACATCCTCCAACCGCCTCGACGACGTGTTCGAGGTTACGGATCGCGTCTGGATGGAGCGGATCGAGCCTTACGACGTCCATCTTTCCCGCGACGGCCGCGTCATGGAAGTGCTCAGCGAGCACCTTTGCCAAGGCTGGCTGGAGGGCTATCTGCTGACCGGCCGCCACGGCCTGTTCTCGTGCTACGAGGCGTTCGTCCACATCGTCGACTCCATGGTCAACCAGCATGCCAAATGGCTGAAGACCTCCGGCGAACTTGCCTGGCGCAAGCCGATCGCCTCGCTCAACTACCTGCTGACCTCGCATGTCTGGCGGCAGGATCACAACGGCTTCAGCCATCAGGATCCGGGCTTTGCCGATTTCGTCGCCAACAAGAAGGCCGACACGGTCAGGCTCTATTTCCCGCCGGATGCCAACACGCTGCTGTGGATCACCGACCATTGCCTGAAGACCTACAACCGCATCAACGTCATCGTCGCCGGCAAGCAGCCGGCGCCGCAATGGCTGTCCGCCGAAGACGCGGAAGCGCACTGCAGGGCCGGCGCGGGCATCTGGGAATGGGCCGGGACGGTTGCCCGAGGCGAAGATCCGGATGTGGTCCTGGCCTGCGCCGGCGACGTGCCGACACTGGAGACGCTTGCCGCAGCCGACATCCTGCGCTCGGGCATTCCGGACCTGAAGATCCGCGTCGTCAATGTCGTCGACCTGATGATCTTGCAGTCGAATTCCGAGCATCCGCATGGCTTTGCCGACGACAGATTCGACGCGCTGTTCACCAGGGCCAAGCCGGTCATCTTCGCCTATCACGGTTACCCCTATCTTATTCACCGTCTGACTTACCGACGCGCCAACCATGACAACATGCATGTGCATGGCTTTCGCGAGGAAGGCACGACGACGACGCCGTTCGACATGGTCGTGCTCAACCAGCTCGACCGCTATCATCTGGCGCTCGCCGCGATCGCGCGCGTGCCGGGGCTGGCCGAGCGGGCGAAGGAGCTTGCCGCGGCGCTGCATGGGAAATTGGCTGAGCACAAGGCCTATGTCCGCGAACATGGCGAGGACATGCCCGAGATCCAGAAATGGTCCTGGCCACAGGACAGCGCGACGAGGGCCGGCGATTGATGCGACGATCTATCCTTGCGTTCAATGCCGGCTCGTCGAGCATCAAGTTCCGACTTTACGACCTTGCGGCATCCGCCGAGCTGGATCTTGCCTCGCGCGGTTCGCTGGATCTGGGCGATGCGCCAAGGCTGAACGCGAAAGCCGCCGATGGGGAGCTGCAGTGCGATCGGCTACTTGCCGCAGACGCCTCACGCGACATGGGCCCCGATATAGGCATCGGCCAGATGCTGCAATGGATCGAGAACGAACTTGGCGGACGGAAATTGATCGCCGCCGGCCATCGCATCGTGCATGGCGGACGCGAGTTCGTCGAACCTGCCCGCCTGACGCCGACAGTTATCGAGGCTCTCGACAGGCTGACCCCGCTTGCGCCATTGCACCAGCCACGCAGCCTCGCACCAATCCGGGCGCTTGCCGCGCTGCGGCCCGACCTGCCGCAGGTCGGATGTTTCGACACGGCCTTCCATCGGACCATCGAGCCTCTGGTCAGCCGTTTCGCGCTGCCGCGCCGCTATGAGGCAGACGGCATCCACCGCTACGGCTTTCACGGGCTTTCCTACGAATATGTCGCCGGCCGGCTCAAGCAGATATCGCCCGATCTGGCGGCGAAAAGAACCATCGTCGCCCATCTCGGCAACGGGGCGAGCCTGTGCGCCATGCGCGACGGGCGAAGCGTCGATACGACGATGGGCTTTTCGGCGCTTGACGGCCTGGTCATGGGCACGCGCTGCGGCGCCATCGATCCGGGCGTGCTTTTGTACCTGCTGCTGGAAAGAGGCATTTCGGGAGAGGCGCTGCAAGACATGCTTTACGAGGAATCCGGCCTGCTCGGCGTGTCCGGCATTTCCGGCGACATGCGCACGCTGGAGGCCAGCGACGACCGCCGGGCTCGCGAAGCGGTGGAGCTTTTCGCCTTCCGCGCCGCCAGGGAAGTTGCCGCCCTCGCCAACACGCTGGGCGGGCTGGAATGCCTGGTGTTCACCGGCGGCATCGGCGAGCACTCTGCCCCGGCCCGCAAAGCGATTTGCGAGCGGCTTGGCTGGCTCGGCGTGGCGATAGACGAGGCCGCCAACAAATCCCATGAAGCGCTCATAAGCCAGGCGGACAGCAAGGTCGAAGTCCGCGTCATTGCAACCGACGAAGAAGGTGTCATCGCCCGCCACACCCGCAAGCTGACGGAGGAGCCTGGCTGATACGGATGGCCTTGAATAGCGGCGCCTACGACGGGAATGTTCGATCGGCTACGTCGCGAGCGCGGCCGATCTGTTGAAGACGATGGTCACCCGCGTTCCTTTGCCGGGGGCAGCATCCACCTCGAACCGGGCTTTGGCATTTTCGATCAGTGATTGAGCGATCAATGCTCCGAGCTTGCCGGGTCTCGGCCAGGTCTCGCCTTCGGGCAGGCCAATGCCGTCATCGGCGACTACGATGCGAAAACCGTCGCCGTCGACAACACTGCGCAGCGTGATCGTCCCGCCTTCGCGGCCCGGAAAGGCGTGTTTCAGCGCGTTCGTCAAAAGCTCATTGACCACCAGGCCCGTTGGCATCGCCACGTTGATGGACACGGGATAAGTGTCGACCTTCATATCCAGCCGGATGCCTTGCACGGCGTGCGACGTCATCACGGCGGAAGCGATCTGGCTGAGATAGACGCCGAGGTCCACTTCGGCCTTCTGTTCGTCGACCGCCAGCGTCTGGTAGAGAATTGCGAGCGCATCGACCCGGCCGGCGAGGCGCTCGAAACGTTTCCGATCGGGTGACGCCGCGCTGCGGGCCTCCAACCTGATGAGAGCCGTGATCATCTGGAGATTGTTCTTCATCCGATGCTGCAACTCGCGCAGCAGCATGTCCTTTTCCCGGATGCGTTGGTCGAAGGCTTCGCTGTCGCTTTGCTTGTGCGCGGTAACATCGACAAGGGCGACCAGTCGAAAGGATGGTCGCCCGCGCTCGTCCTCGATAAGGTTCGAATAGACATCGACGATGGCCGGCGCTGTACCGTCACGTCGCATGCTGAACGTTCCCGCCCGGTCGATGTCCTCGACGATGGCCCGGGCCAGCGGCCGGTCCTTGTTTTCGCCCAAGCCTTCTCCGCTCAGTGCAGCCCAGTTGCGGCGCTCCAGCTCTGCAACAGAAACGCCTGACAATTTCTGGAACTCGGAATTGACATAGACAACACGTTCATCGCCGCCCAAATCGGAAATTGCGATCGCAATCGGCAGCTGGTCGAGGAACCTCTTGTAGCTCTCGCTGTCCAGCGCGCCCGCCAAATCGAGTGTGTCGAGCAATTGCTGGATCTGCTCGGTTTTTTCGGCTTCGGCGGACATTCCAGGCTTTCGATATCTTCGGGTAGGACCATGATCAATATCAGGTCACTGGCCAACTGCGAAGTCCGCTCATCGCCGCGCGGCTACGAATGGCAGCAGCCGAGATCATGGTTGCGAAGCGTCTGAAGGCTCAGCTCGAATGGCTCTGCTCGACCAGATGGTATTTGTACCGGTCGCGAATATGTTCGTTGAAGAACCGGCCCTTCGACGAAGCTTTGCGGAACGCGGCATGGACCTGCGGCGGCACGTCCTCATAGTCATAGCGGTTTCCGCTCGGGACGAACCATACGGAGAGTACCCTCGTCGCCGGTTGATAGTCGATGTTCCTGATCGCAGTTGAAGGCATCTCGACAGGTCCAATGCTCGGCAGTGCTCCAATCCACGCCATAGTGTGAATAACCCTGCACGGAGAGCGAGGTTCCTTGCTGCCGAAGCAGCCTTGCCGCTACGGGCCGGCTTCACCAAATACGGCTGATGCCATCGCTCAAGACATCGGCTGCAGCCCGCCAGGGCGATCTCTTTGCCGCCACCGACGACCTGCCGGAAGGATTCCGCTACCGGCCCGAACTGATCACGCCGGACGAGGAAGCGACGTTGGCGAGCCAGCTCCCAACGCTGCCTTTCCAGGCCTTCGACTTTCATGGCCATCTGGCAAACCGGCGGGTGGTCGGCTTCGGGCTGCGTTACGACTACGACCGGCGCGAAGTCGTCGAGGCACCGCCGATACCCGGCTTTCTGCTGCCGCTCAGGGAAAAGGTTGCAGCCTTTGCCCGCCTGCCCGCCGAAACCTTCGTGCAGGTTTTGATCAACGAGTACCGGCCGGGCGCCGGTATCGGCTGGCATCGCGACAAGCCTCATTTCGAGGCGGTCGCCGGCGTTTCGCTGCTGGCCGCCTGCAGCTTTCGCCTGCGCCGGAAAAACGGCACGCGATGGGATCGCAAGACGGTCACCGTCGAGCCAAGATCGGCCTATCTGATGATGGGTGCTGCGCGCAACGAATGGGAGCACAGCATTCCGCCGGTCGCCGAGCACCGCTATTCGATCACGTTGCGTACGCTGCGCGCTCAAAATTCGCTTGGGACAGCGCGATAAGGCAAGCTAGGCGCAGCCCTGAAGTACCGAGCCGATACGGTTCATCGATCGCCATGCCGATCGGCAAAATCCGCCAGCATGGCGCGCTGGCCTTTCAGGATCTTGAGGTTGGCTTCCGGCAGGGAGAACCAGCCCGCTCTGTCGACTTCGGCAAATTCCTTCATCGAGCCGGACCTTGGCGGCCATTCCATGACGAAGGTGTTGCTGCTTATGGCGTCGCTGTCGAAATCCGCCTCGACGCACCAGGCGACGACGAGCTTGCCGCCCGGCTGCCGGTAGCTGCCAAGGTGTTCGAAAACTCCATCGACGGCGACGCCGAGCTCCTCTTCGGCCTCGCGTTTTGCCGCCGCCAGCTCGTCCTCGTTCTCGTCGACCAAGCCCTTCGGGATCGACCATGCGCCGTCATCCTTCTTCGCCCAGAATGGGCCGCCCGGATGCACCAGCAACACCTGAAGTGAACCTCTGCTTTTGCGATAAATGAGCAACCCTGCGCTGCGTTTGGCCATTCCGCTATTCCCCTGACGAAAATAAAACGAACGTTCTCGTCCGGGCCGGCCCATGGAGCAGCCTGCCACGGCGGAACGATTTCCGCTCGCAGCCGTTCCGTCCGTTCGGCAAATGAGTGATTGACATGGCGACGCCGCGAGCTGCCTGGAAGGGCTTTATGAAAGTCGGATCGGTTTCCTGTGGCGTCAAGATCATCGGCGCCGTCAGCGAGGCCGAGAAAGTGCATTTCAGGATCCTGAACCGCAAGGACGGTCTCCCGGTCAAGAGCGCTTATATCGACGAGGAGACCGGCGATACGGTCGAGGCTGCCGACCAGGTAAAGGGCTATGAGGTCGAGAAGGGCGAATTCATCCGCATAGAGCCGGACGAAATCAAGAAACTGAAGATGGTGTCGCAGCACACGCTCGAGATCGGCGAGTTCGTGCCCACCGCCGAAATCGACGCGCGCTACCTCGAAAAGCCCTATTATCTGGTCCCGGCCGATGCGCCCTCCACGGAGGCTTTCGCGGTGATCCGGGACGCCATGGCCAGGAAGAAAGTGGCAGCCCGCTCCTGCGTCGTGCTGTACCAGCGAGGCCGAGAGGTGCTGATCCAGCCGCTCGGCAAGGGCATGGTGATGACGGAATTGCGCAACCACAATGAAGTGGTCGCGGCGGACGCGGTGTTCGAAGGGCTGAAGGCTCGCAAGGTCGATCCCGAGATGCTGGAAATCGCGCAATTGCTGATCGGCAAGAAGCCGGCCAAATTCGACCCGTCGAAGTTCGAAGACACTTATGAACAGGCGCTGGTTGCGATGATCGAAGCCAAGCGCAAGGGCAAGAAACCGCCCAAGCCGGCACCCGAGCCGAGGACGAACGTCGTCAATCTCGCCGATGTTCTGCGCAAGAGCCTGGCGCAGGAGGGCGGCAAGGCTCCGAACAAAAGTCCGAGAGCGGCGGCGAAACGCAAATCGGCCTGAATGTCCGAAAGCAGATCGAACGGAACCGAAAACACTCGCGCGCATTTAGATGACGTAGCAATCCGTCGGCAAGCCAAGCGGAGCGGGGGACTGGTGGACGTCGTTGAACTAAGGACTGGCGGAATCCCGCAAGTTTCTTCCGCCGATCTGATGCAGGCGTTGCCTGTGGCTGTCTACACCACCGACAGACAAGGCTACATCACCTTCTTCAACGAAGCCGCTGCCGATCTCTGGGGACATCGTCCGATGCTTGGCCAGGACCGCTGGTGCGGTTCATGGAAGCTTCGCCACCTTGATGGGCGACCGATGGCGCACGACGAATGTCCGATGGCCGTTGCCTTGCTGGAGGAGCGGGACGTTCGTGGGGGCCGGGCGATCGCCGAGCGGCCGGACGGCCAGTTCATCCCGTTCAGCGCGCACCCGGTCCTGCTTCGCAATGTGCGCGGCGAGGTCGTCGGCGCCATCAACACCTTGCTCGACCTGCGCACCCAGGCGCTGGCTGACGACGCCGGCATAAGGCTCGCTGCCATCGTCGAATCCTCGATGGACGCGATCGTGTCGAAAGACCTGAACGGCATTATCACCAGTTGGAACGACGCGGCACAACGCCTGTTCGGTTACACGCCCGCCGAGGCGATCGGGCGCCCGGTGACGATCCTCATCCCGCCCGACCACCTGGATGAGGAAGCCATGATCATCAGCCGGATTCGCGCCGGCGAACGGATTCCTTCATACGAAACGATCCGGCAGCGCAAGGACGGCACCCTGGTACCGGTTTCGCTCACCATCTCGCCGATACGCGACGGCATCGGGCGTATCATCGGCGCCTCCAAGATCGCGCGCGACATCAGCCCGCACAAGGAGAGCGAACGGCGCATCCGCACCCTCATGCGCGAAGTCAACCATCGCGTTAAAAACCAGTATTCGGTGATCGTCTCGATGATCCGCGAGACCAGCAAGCTGGCGGGTACGCCGGAGGCTTTCCTTTCCCGGGTCCGGGAACGCATCATGGCACTGTCGGAATCGCACGATCTGCTGGTCGATGCCGAATGGCGTGGCGCGACTATCGGCGAATTGATCCATGCCCAGACCAAGGCCTTCGCGACACAGGCCCGTCTGTCGATGAGCGGGCCGATGATCATGCTGCAGCCGAACGCGGTGCAATATCTCGGCATTGCCTTTCACGAGCTGGCCACCAATTCGGTAAAGCACGGAGCGCTGTCGCACTATGACGGACGGGTCGAGGTCGAATGGACCGTGACGCCAGCCGCCGACGGCAGCGATGGCTTCCGCCTTGTCTGGCGGGAACTGGACGGACCATTGGTCGATGAAAACGCGCGACGCGGTTTCGGAACGGTTGTGCTCAAACGGGTCACGCCGCAGGCGCTCAGCGGCACCGGCCGCCTGGAATTCGCCAGGCACGGCATCACCTGGACGCTGGAAGCGCCGCTGCGCTTCGTTCAGATGTCGACGGCCGGCATCGCGGCTGATTAAAGGCCGCTACCCCGGCCGCGGCTTGGCGGCCGTCTGGCAGCGCGATCCCTATGGTGGCAAATCAGGAGGAGCAGCGATGAGTTGGCTGGGCACCTGGCGGAACCAGTACGGGTCGGTCGTCGAACTGACCAGCGAAGAGGGCGGACGGATCAGCGGAACCTTCAGGACGGCGCTGGAGGACAGCGCCTTCTTCGGCATGACCGTGCCGCTGTTCGGAGCCTGCCATGGAGACGTCATCGGATTCACCTGCGCGGCCGAAGGGCGGGTCGGAGCCGCGGCGGTGAGCTACACCGGCATTCTCAGGAACGGGAAGCTGGAGATGCTGTGGCACACCGTGCGGATGCCGCTTTGTCGGCGGAAAAGGAAGGTGCCCCGGCCCGTGCCCGGAAACTCCCCGCCTGGCGCGCTTTTGGAACCAGCCTCGACAGTTTTGAACGCGTCTCCTGACTGTCGCGGGCATTCAGCTCGCGCGTGAGGCAGCGGGTCATCGGAACTCGCGCTGACGATGGCGCGTTGGTGCGCCAGGACATGCGCTGTTCGTTACGGGGTCGACCCAATGAGCGTGCTTTATCGCGCAGCGAAAATCGCCGAACAGGCTCATGCCGGGCAGACGGACAAGACAGGGCGGCCTTATATCGAACATTGCCGCCGGGTCGTCGATGCCGTCGAAACGCTCGACCAGAAAGCCATCGCCTATCTTCACGACGTTATCGAAAAAGGCGACGGCTGGAACCGCGACCGGCTTGAGGCGGCCGGGTTCGGGCCGTCCATCGTGTCTGCCGTCGACGCCATGACGCGGCTGCCGAACGAGGGCGATGCCGCTTTCGTTCGCAGGGCCGCTGCCAATCCGTTGGCGTTGCCTGTCAAGCGCGCCGATCTTGCCGACAATCTATGGCAGGCACGGCAGATCGGGGCGTCGACAGCGAAATACGAAGACGGCTTGCGCATTCTCAGAGAAGAGTTCTCGAGCTGACGGAAGGCTGGCGCGCCTGTCGTCGATTTGGATCTATTCGGTGACGTGCGGCGTATGCTGCTTGTCCTCCGCGGGATCGGCCTCGATCCGCGCCCTGCCGGGATCGAACGCGCCGTGGCGGGCGATCGCCAATGCCGGGGTGTCCGGCGTCTCGTAGGCCCACATGAAGTCTTCTGCCGACGAACCGACCGCATGAACACGCCAATAGCTTGCCGTGCCCTTCAGCGGGCTGTGGCTCGTTGTGTTGGTCTTCTCCAGAAGGTCGAAATAGATGTCCTCGAAAGGTATGTAGAAGACAGGATCATGACCGTCTTCGTAGAGCAGCTTTGCCCGCTCGCTCGATGCAATAATGGCGTCGGAGAACCGAACGGTTACGGCTCCATCGAACGGGACAATCCTGAGCGGGCCTGGCCGGGGGGCGGAATTTGCGGCTAAGGGCTGCATTCGACTTCTCCGTTGACTGCGCTGCCCTCCCGAAACGTGTTGTTGCCCGTCAGGGTTCCAGACGGCGGGCGCGCCGAGGCCGGTGCTGGAACGGTTTTGCAAGGTCGCCGTTGTTTCAGACCTCCGCACGCGCCATAATCGCAATGGCCGCTACTCACCGACTCAACAGCAAATGGATCACATGCTGGATCGATCGCCTACCCTTCCAAGGTCGCTTGGCGCTGCGCTGCGAAGGGAAGTGCCGCGGTTTGCCGCGCCCGGCAATGAAATTTCGTGCACCACGGTCGCATCCTACAATGTGCATAAATGCGTCGGCACCGACGGCAGGTTCGATCCGGAGCGGGTCGCAGCCGTGGTTAGGGAACTCGATGCCGATATCATTGCTTTGCAGGAGGCCGACGAAAGAACCGGAAGCAGGCAGGGATTGCTGGATCTCGCAGCGCTCGAGCGGGACAGCGATCTCGTCCCCACCCATGTCCCGGAAAACCGCCGCAGCCATGGCTGGCACGGAAATCTGATCCTGGCACGTCGTGGTGTGGTCGAAAGCGTGAACCAGCTCCGGCTGCCCGGCCTCGAGCCGCGCGGTGCGGTCATCGTGGACTTGGAACTGAAGGGCGTTTCGCTCAGGATCATAGCCGCACATTTTGGCTTGCTGCGGCGGTCGCGCTCGCAGCAGGCCAACGCGCTGGTCGAAGCCACGCACCCGGTTCTGCGGCCAACAATCCTGCTTGGCGACCTCAACGAATGGCGCGTCCGCAACAGGTCTTCGCTGCTGGCCCTGCTTCCGCATTTCGGTCCGATCGATGCGGTTCTGCCCAGCTTTCCGTCGCGCTTTCCGCTGTTTGCGCTCGACCGCATCCTGGCCAGGCCGCCGCACCTGATTTCCAGCATCGAGGTGCACAAGACGCCGCTGGCGCAACGGGCTTCCGATCATCTGCCGATCAAGGCCCGGCTGAACCTGGACGCGATACGCCTGCCGCGACTGCAACCAGAATGAACCTGAAGGGTTGTTAGTCAGATTTCAGACGGTTTGCTTCGCTGATGTTTGTCGGTGCACTTCATGGATACAGCCATTTCGCGGTTTGCCCGGGACAAGATCGCTGCCGGCAATAGCGGGCTGCTGCTGATCGCCGACAATTATGACGCGTTTGCCGCGCGAATCCTTGCTGCGCGCAGTGCCACAAGCAGCCTCGACCTGATGTACTATCTCTGGCACGACGACCATAGCGGCCGGCTGCTGATGCAGGAGGTCGTCAAGGCGGCGGAGCGCGGTGTCCGCGTCCGCATGCTGCTGGACGATATCAATCCGCGCAACAGCGACGCTGCTTACCTGGCGCTCAACAGCTACAAGAACATCGAGCTGAGGCTGTTCAACCCGAGCGGCATGAGGAACGGCAGCATCTTTCGCTCGCTGGAGATGGTCGCCCGGCTGTTTGCGATGACCCGCCGCATGCACAACAAGGCCTGGATCGCCGATGAGGGCTTGGCCATCGTCGGCGGAAGAAATGTCGGCGATGCCTATTTCGACGCTGCGGAGACGAATTTCCGCGATCTCGACCTGTTGCTTCTCGGTCCTGCCGTAGGGCAGACGATGCAGATCTTCGAGGCGTTCTGGAATTGCGAGGCGGCAACGCCGATCCAGCTGCTCAATCCGGCTGCGGCGGGCTCGCGCGCCGATTTCCTCGACAATCTCGATGCGACCGCGGACGGCCAGCTTTTAAACAGCCTCAGTGCCTGGCGCACGATCGCGGAGTTCATTGCAGCGCACGGCGACGTCTGCTGGACGAAAGGCGTTCGCGTCATTTCCGATCCGCCGGAAAAGGTGCGCGGCAAGAGGCGCAGGAACTGGCTGACCAAGGAGCTGCTTCCTGCTATCGCGGCGACCAGGCAGCGCCTCGAAATTGTCTCGCCCTATTTCATCCCCAGCCGCACCGGGTTGGCCATCCTGTCGAAGCTGGTGGACCGTGGCGCCGAGGTTGCAATCCTGACCAACTCGCTCGCCGCGACGGACGTCGCCGCCGTGCACGGCGCCTATGCCAAATACCGCCGCAAGCTGCTTAAAAAAGGTATCCAGCTTTTCGAATTGCAGCCCTTCGACCGCCAGGCCAACATCTCCGTTTTCGGTTCAAAGGGAGCCAGCCTCCACACCAAGGCCTTCACGGTCGATGATACGCTCGGGTTTGTCGGCTCCTTCAATTTCGATCCGCGTTCGGTGTCGTTGAATGCGGAAATGGGCGTGCTTTTCCACGATACCAATCTGGTGATGGAGTTGCGCCGGCTGTTCGAGCACGAAAAGTCGCCGCAGACGAGCTATCAGCTGGTCCTGGACAAAGGCGGCTTGCGGTGGCTCCGCATGGCGGATGGCGAGATGCGGCAATATTCGCGTGAACCGGAGGCCAGTCTCTATCGGCGCATCGTCGCAGCGCTGGTTGGATGCCTGCCGATCGAATCGCAATTGTAGAGGCAACGGATTTGTCGGAACGGAACGCTTTGTCGGAACGGAACTCTTTATCGGAACGGAAGCCTGGGATCACGAGTTGTAACCTGGGTCCGGAGCATGCCTATGAAGACCACGATCTACAGTTTTCTTGCTGAGCTCTTGCCGTTCTGGATGGCGCATAAACGCAAAATGCGCGCTGACCGCGCCGCTGAGTGGCCGACGCGAGCGGCTGCTGCGGATGACGATGGTCGGCCGTCAGGCGATCCTAATCGAGCAACACCGGCGCGACGGCGCAACACGTCCTAAGGGCGGGATGCCTTCAAATTAGATCCCGCTCCAACTGTCTGGCTAGCCGCATTTCTGCGACGCCAAGTGATCCCATTTGGCTGCAGACACTATAGCTCCTAGCGATCACGCTATCGTCAAGTACCGCTATTCGAAATCCGGCATTGCCAAGCATCCAATTTGCAGCACGTACGTTAATGTGCACTACAGATTGTCGCTATAGGTGAGCGCCATGAGTGCTAGTGCGATAGAATTCTTGCAGGACTGGATCCACGAAAACGTTCATGTGCCGCCGCCTCCGATCAAGCTTGAAAAGGAGGCGGAAATCCTCGCCAAGGAATGCAAGGAAGAGGCTGCAGACGCCGGCGTACCCATCGAAGACATCGAGGAAGAGGTTGGCGACCTCAAGGATCTGCTCGTTGCCAAGCTTGAAGACGCAGCTGAGGACGAGGCCAGGCAACTCAATGGTAAGGGGCGCGACATGAATGGGACGGATGTAGCCAACGGGCCGGCGAGCCTGCAGAACAATCTGTGACTCAGGGCGGGCCGAACGAATGCGCCGCTGAGGGAGCCGCAATCTCCCAGGCTTTTCAGCGAGTCGGTACTGCAGCCGGTGCCGTGAGTTAGACTCCGCACGATCCGCCCGGGCTGAAGGAATGACGTGGTCGCATAAACCTTTTCGCCGGACACGCGTTGTTGGGTTTCAAGCCAGGGAGATGACCATGCAGATGAAATCGGAAATCGCCGGCGAGGCCGCCAAGCAGCGGCACATCCAGCGCCGCATCGACGAGAGGGACAAGTCCAAGTCCAATGGCAAGCAAAAAGGTGCCATGCAGGCCGGTGCCCGCAAATATCCCGAGCCGCCCTTCCCCGAGCAGCACCAGCCGAAGCCGGGGCATGAATGGGCGATCGAGCCGGCGCCGCTTTACGATGCGCCGTACTATATCGGATCGAAAAAGCTCGATGGCAAAGTGGCCGTCATTACCGGCGGCGATTCAGGCATCGGCCGTGCGGTTGCCGTGCTCTATGCGCGTGAAGGCGCCGATGTGGCGATCGTCTACCTCTCGGAGGACAAGGACGCCGAAGAGACCAAAAGGGCCGTCGAAGCCGAAGGCCGGCGCTGCATCCTGATCAAGGCCGACGTCAGCGAACGCGACCACTGCCACAACGCGGTGGCTGAGATCGTGCAGGAGTTTGGGCGGATCGACGTGCTGGTCAACAACGCCGCTTTCCAGATTCATTCCAGCGATTTCAGCGAGCTGACCGAGGAGCATTTCGACACGACGCTGAAGACCAACCTCTACGGCTATTTCCACATGGCGCAGGAGGCCGTGCCGCACATGAAACCCGGTTCGGCGATCATCAACACCGGTTCAGTGACCGGCATCGAGGGCTCGAAGCAACTGGTCGATTACTCCATGACCAAGGGCGGCATTCATGCCTTCACCCGCGCGCTCTCGGGCAATCTTGTCGAGAAGGGCATAAGGGTCAACGCCGTGGCGCCAGGCCCGGTTTGGACGCCGCTCAACCCCTCGGACAAGGAAGCCGGCGATGTTTCGAAATTTGGCGCTGATACGCCGATGAAGCGGCCGGCGCAGCCGGAAGAGATCGCGCCGGCCTACGTGTTCCTCGCCTCGCCGCACTGCTCGAGCTACATCACCGGCGAGATATTGCCGATCGTGGGCGGCTACTGACGGCATGTATTTCATTGCCCTGGCCACTGACTACGACGGCACGCTGGCGCATGAAGGGGTCGTTGCCGAGAAGACGCTTGCGGCGCTTGAACGCTTCAAGAAGAGCGGCCGCAAACTCATTCTCGTCACCGGGCGCGAGCTGCCCGACCTCAAACGCGTCTTTCCCGAAGTCGCGATCTTCGACAAGGTGGTCGCGGAAAACGGGGCGCTGATCTACACGCCGGCCAGCGAGGAGGAGCGGACGATATCTCCGCCGCCCGCCCCCGAGTTCATCGCCAAACTCAGGAAACGCGGTGTCAAACCGCTTTCGGTCGGACGCTCGATCGTCGCAACCTGGGAACCGCATCAGGCTACCGCGCTCGAGGTCATCAAGAAATTGGGGCTGGAGCTGGAAATCATCTTCAACAAGGGCGCGGTGATGATCCTGCCCAGCGGCGTCAACAAGGCGACGGGGCTGACAGCCGCGCTTCAGGACCTCAGATTGTCGCCGCACAACGTCGTCGGTGTCGGCGACGCCGAAAACGACCACGCCTTCCTGCGCGCCTGCGGCTTCAGCGTCGCCGTCGACAACGCACTGCCGGCAGTCAAGGATACGGCGGATCTCGTGACACGCGGCGCGCGCGGAAAAGGCGTCGAGGAACTGATCGCCAAGGTGGTCGAGCGCGATCGCGAGCTTGTGCCGAGCCGCGACGGCATTGCGCTTGGCTCGGAGGACGGCAAGGACGTGTATCTGTCGCCAACCGACACCGTGCTGATCGCCGGCAGCTCCGGCATCGGCAAATCGACCCTGGCGACCGCACTGACGGAGCGCTTCGTCGAGAGAAAGTTCCAGTTCTGCATCTTCGATCCGGAAGGCGACTATGACGGCCTCGAAGGTGCCGTCCGGCTTGGCGACGGCTCCAACGCGCCGACGAAGACGCAACTGCTCGATCTCCTGGAGAAGCCGGACAACAATCTTGTCGTCAACGGCCTGGCGCTGCGCGTCAACGAGCGGCCGGACTTCTTTGCCGACCTGCTGCCGGGCCTTGGCGGTGTTCGCTTCCGCACGGCACGACCACACTGGCTGATCATCGACGAGGCGCATCACCTCCTGCCAAAGCGGCGCGACGACACACCAATGGTGCTGGCCATGGAATTGCCAGGCACGATCCTGATCACGGTTCATCCGGATGCGATCTCAACCGAAGCATTACGGCTGGTCACCGCCGTCATCGCACTCGGCCCCAAGGCGAAAAAGGTCATCAAGACGTTCTGTCGCGAGACCGGCACCGAACCGCCAAAGGACAAGGACCTGAACTCTCCAAAAGACGAGCGCGTGCTGTTCTGGCGGCCGCAGGCGCGCAAGAAACCTTGCATGGTCGAGCCGATCGAACCGCGGCAGTCGCTCAAGCGCCACAGCCGCAAATATGCCGAGGGTCAGCTCGACGAGAAGGGCAGCTTCTATTTCCGCGGCCCAGACAATGCGATGAACCTCCGCGCCCACAATCTAATGATTTTCGCCCAGATCGCCGAGGGCATCGACGACAGGACCTGGGAACACCATCTGCGCGCCGGCGACTATTCCGAATGGTTTCGCCACCAGATCAGGGACAAGGAACTGGCGCGCGAAACCGCCGAAGCGGAGAAAGACGGCACACTTTCGGCGCAGGAGAGCCGCAACCACGTCCTCGACGCGGTGCGCCGCCGCTATACCGCGCCCGCCACCGCGCCGAAGGAATAGATGCAGACGGTGCCCAGCCGTGGAACCTCCTCCGCCAAACGAGATTGTGTCCTATCGGGCGCCAGATTCATTCAATGCCGAATAATAGCCCGGAAGGAAACGATGGTGAGCGACGACCGGGACAAGCATGGTCCCGTCTTTTCGGCGGAGCAGGCGCGGCAGGGCGAGATCATCCTGCGGACGCGGGCGCGCCGGATCATTTTCATCGCCGGCCTGGTGGGTCTCGTCTTGCTGGCATGGCTGGTGTGGTGGATTTGAATTCCTGACGGCTGGAGCGAAATCATGAAATCACAGCTTGTTGCCGAAAGCGCCGGACAGAGAACGTTCGTCGTTGTGCTTGATCCCTGCGAAGAGGCGTTTGCGCAGCTGACGTCATTTGCGGTCGACCATGGCGTCGGCAGTGCGTCGCTGACCGCGCTCGGCGCTTTCGAAAGGGCAACCGTCGGCTGGTTCGACCCTGGAGAAAAGGCCTACCGGAAAATCCCCATCCGGGAACAGTGCGAAGTGCTGAGCGCGATCGGCGATGTTGCCATCGGCGACGACGGCAGGCCCAGCCTGCATATCCACGCTGTCCTTGGATTGAGTGACGGCAGCACCAGGGGCGGTCATCTGCTGGACGGCATCGTGCAGCCGACGCTCGAGGTCACATTGGTGGAGACGCCTGGCCATCTGCGCCGCAGGCACCGTCCCGAACTCGGCGTCGCCTTGATTGATTTGGAGGCCTGAGCCGATCACTTCGTTGATTTGACTGCGCCTGTCTCGGGTGCGCCTTCCCAACCGAAGACGCTGCGGCCGCCGAGCAGATGCGATTGCTCGAACTCCCCGGCGACGATTTCCTTCAGGCTTGGGCCGGTGACATAGCGCTCGACCTGCCGCGACTGGTCGTCCAGCCGCCGCAACGCACCGATCTCTTCCTCACGGCCGAGCCTGGCCTTCTGGACAGCCGACTTCAGTACGCCGATGGTCTCGTCATAGACCTTCAGCGGCACGGGGAACGGGTGCCTGTCCTTGCCGCCATGCGCCAGCGAGAAACGCCCTGGATCGGAAAACCGGCACGGCGCGCCATGCACGACTTCGGCGACCAGCGCCAGCGCCCGCACCGTGCGTGCGCCGACATTGGGCACCAGGAGAAGCCCGGCGAAATCTGTCGGGCCGCGCTCGGCCGCCGCCGCGATGTTGCCGTGCAGGCGGCGCATGACGACATCGCTTTCGCGTACATCGTGGTGCGCCGGCATCACCAGATGCGGCAGCAGCTTTTGTGCCGGCTCCGGCGCTGGCGCCGAACCCCGCTCCAAAGCGGCAAGCTCCCTCACGATGCGATCCGGTCCAAGGTCGTGCAGAAGCTCCAGTTGTCCCTGGCGCGACGCTTCGGCGCGGCGGTCGGTCAGGTTGACGATCTCGCCCTGGTTGGCGCCCTCGATGGCAGCATGCGGCTGGTCGACAAAGCTCTTCAGGCCCTCGGACAGCCAGTGATAGCGGCGCGCCACCTTGCTGTCGCCGTTCATGCCTTGCTGCACCACCACCCACTTGCCGTCGTCGGTGACGATAAAGCCGTGCAGATAGAGATCGAAACCGTCCTGGACCGCGGCGCTGTCCACCTTGGCGACAAGCCGGCTGGCAGTCGCGAGGCCTTGCCCGTCGAGGCCGACACGCTCGCCGATCAGGGCAAGCTCATGCGGGGTCTTGCGCGAATGCGCGCCGCGGCCGCCGCAAACGTGGATGCCGAGCTCGCCGGAAAGCGGCGACAGGCCGCGCTTCAACGCTCCGACGACGCTGGTGGTGATGCCGGAAGAGTGCCAGTCCATCCCCATCACGGCGCCAAAGGACTGGAACCAGAACGGATGCGCCAGCCGGCGCAGCAATTCATCGCGGCCGTAATGGTGGATGATCGCCTCGCACATGACCGCGCCAAGCCGCGTCATGCGGTCGCCGAGCCATTTCGGTACGCGCCCGCCGTGAAGTGGAAGATCAGCACTTCCCGATCGCTGTGCCACGCTCTTTTGCTTGCTCCTTGAGTCCTGCCTCGACAGATAGGTATCGAAAGCGCCGCGAAGAAGCGATGGCCTGAATTCAGGCCGCGATCGTTGCGAGCCGCTAGAGCAATTCCAGGAAAAGTGTGAAACGGTTTTCCGTCCGGAATTGCGTCAAAACAAAGAGACAGAGCGGTTCGGCGTTTCCGTGAAACGATGAATCGCTCTAGCGGGCAGGTTCGCTGAGGAGATCAAACTTCTGGATCTCGCAATGCTCGCCCACCGATTCCAGCAGATCCGTTGGAGGTGCGCCAGTGTCTGGCCGCCTCCAACTGATCTCGAACGAGAATACGGGGTCCTTGATATCCGGGCGCCTCTCTATCGCGACGAGGCGTGCCCGGTAGCCAAGCGGCCCGATCATCGTATCGAGTTCCTGTCGGGCTGCGGCCTTCCACGTCACCGCCAACTGGGCGTGGTGTTCGCGCGACATTCGAAGGTCCACCCATTTCAGGACCAGCAAGGTGGCCAGCGTCAGCGCCGTGCCGGCCGCGCCCAAGCCGTATTGGCCACCACCGAAAGCCAATCCGATTGCCGTCATCACCCACAACGTCGCCGCCGTGGTGACGCCGCTGACAAGATTGCCGCGGCGAAGAATGGCGCCACCGCCGATAAAGCCGACGCCGGTCAGCACGCCCAGCGGAAAGCGCAAGACGTCCATCGATGCAAACGAATCCGGATGCTTGCCTACGGTCCCCAGCAGAATGCTGGCCTGGATCATTGCGATGGCGGCGGCCAACCCGACCAGCACGGTGGTGCGTAGCCCCGCCGCGTGCCCGCGCGCCTCCCGGTTGAGGCCTATCAACAGGCCGGCGAGCGCGGTCAGAAGCAGTCGTGCCGCGATGTCCTGCCAAACCGGAACAACGAGGACCATCGCGGTCACCCGTCAGGCCAAGCGCGGCTGGCCAGGAATAGCGCCATGGTCAAAGCGAACAAGGGCAAGAGCGTCTTCATCGCAAATTCTTTTCGTCGATAAGCAACAAACGATGCGCCTGGATTTTGGTTGCGCCGCCGACGATTCGCCTCCGCGATGGGCAGCGGCGGAACAAAACGTTCGGCCTGTGGGTTGGTGGGTTCACGCCAACGAAGGATTTGCAGTCATGGTCCGCTTGCTGCTTGCCGGAGCCGTCGCTTATCTGGCCTATCGCATCACCAAGGAGATCGGTGGGTTCGGCGAGGTCTATCCGCGGTCGCCTTCACCCGACCAAACCGGCCGCAAGGGGCCGAGGCGGCAAAGCGGGGCACAGGGGAATGGCCGACGGCGATAGCGAATGCCTCAGCGGAGCGCGGACCAGCCATGACCGCATTTCCGTTGCCGCTCGACCTTCGTCCGATGGAAGCCAAAGCCGCCGATGCAATTCCTGGCGGCGACGGCCTTTGGCAGTACGAACCGAAATGGGACGGGTTTCGCTGCCTCGCGTTCAAGGGCGACGATGCCGTCGATCTGCGCGCAAAATCGGGCAAGCCGCTTGGCCGCTATTTTCCCGAACTGGTCGCGGTGCTGCGCGATGTGAGCTCGCGACGGTTTGTTGCCGACGGCGAGATTGTCATCGAGGTCGACGGATCGTCCTCGTTCGAGGCCCTGCAAATGCGCCTTCATCCAGCCGAAAGCAGGATCCGCAAGTTGAGCCTGGAGACGCCTGCCATGCTGGTCCTGTTCGACATGCTGGCCCAACCCGGCGGCAGGATCATCATCGAAAAGCCTCTCACCACCAGGAGGCAGGCGATTGAGGCCTTTGTGGCTTCGGCGGCACGGCCCGAACTGCACCTGTCCAGATATACGCACGACGCCGCCACCGCCGAGCGCTGGCTGCAGGGCGCCGGCCACGGCTCGACCGACGGTGTCGTTGCAAAACTGATCGCCGAGCCATACCGGCCCGGCGAGCGCGCCATGGTCAAGGTCAAGCGGCTACGCACTGCGGATTGCGTGGTCGGCGGCTTTCGCTATCTCGCCGGCAGCAACGAAGTCGGATCCCTGCTGCTCGGGCTCTACAACAATGAAGGCAGGCTGGACCATGTCGGCTTCACCTCGACCATCGGCAAGGACGACCGGGCGGCGCTGACCAGGCGGCTGGAAAAACTGCGGGCCAAACCGGGTTTCACCGGCAAGGCGCCGGGCGGACCAAGCCGCTGGAGCACGGAGCGCAGCGGGCAATGGGAGCCCGTAAAACCCGAACTGGTGGTCGAGGTTCGTTTCGACCATGTGACAGGCGACCGGTTCCGGCACGGAACCAAGCTGTTGCGCTGGCGGCCGGACAAGGAACCCCGGCAATGTACGTTCGAGCAGATCGAGTAAGTCCGTCCGAGGCTCCGCTTCAAGCTCTTGCTGCCCCGTCCTGCCGACGACGACGGAACCAATGCAGAATTCGCTGGTTCGCCGCACTAGCCGAGCCTCGGAAATCCATTGCCGAGGCTCGGAGGCGATCTGGTAGATCAAGCGGCTTCTTGCATTGCGCGTTCGTTGACACCGCTTTCGCCGAGCTTGGAAAGCGCTTCGTCGGTCGCGACCTCTTCCTTGAGGGTTGCCCTGAGCAGCTCGACAACGTCGCTCTTGCCGAGTTCTTCCGCCCACGCGATCAAAGTGCCGTAGCGAGCGATCTCGTAATGCTCGACAGCTTGCGCTGCACCGACAAGCCCGGCGTCGAGCGCGGGAGCACCGTTATACTCCTCGAGCACTTCCGAGCCCTCTTCGATGATGCCGTCGATCGCCGGACAGGTCTTGCCGCGGGCCGGCTTGCCGAATTTCTCGAACACCTCCTCGAGGCGGTCGACATGTCCTTCGGTTTCCATGCGGTGTTTCTCAAAGGCGGCGGTCACTTCTTCCGACTCCGCGCCCTTGGCCATTTTGGGCAGCGTTTTCAGTATCTTCTTCTCGGCGTAGTAGAGGTCTTTGAGCCCGTCGAGGAACAGATCCTCAAGGCCCTTGCTTGCCGCCTTCGCGGCCTTTTTCGTGGTCGCCATGATCCTCTCCCGAATGGTTGGTGCCGCCTCGCAAAGTGGAGGCGTCCGATAACCCACCGACGGGAAACAAGTTCCCTGACGGTCCGGGAGCTTTGAAAATTTTTTCGGACCCGCTGTGTAGTGCCGCAACGGGCCTCGACCTGCCGCAGCAAGCGGCGAGGAAAGCGCCGTCAGCGCTCGCCGATATGCTCGACCAGGCGGGTATACTCGGCCTCGGCCAGGCCGTAGCCGCCATCGGCCAGTGCGACGAGACCATCGCGATCGCGGATGATAATTTCGCCGCGGCGGGACCGGATGAGCCCTCGCCCCTCAAGCAGCTGGAGCGCGACCGTAACGCCCGGGCGCCTTACGCCAAGCATGATCGACAGGAATTCGTGAGTGATCGTCAGCCGGCCGCCGTCCACCCGATCGTCACACATGAGCAGCCAGCGCGCCAGCCGGTCTTCAAGTTTCGATCGCGCGTTGACCAGCGCGGTGTAGCCAGTCTGGACATGCAGATATTGCACGTAGCGCAGCAAGAAGAGCCGCAGCGTCGGGCTTTGCGTCAGCGCCGCCTTGAACGGCTCGGCGTCGATCCTGGCGGCTTCTCCGGCCAGCTGCACATAACAATCATGGACCGTACGGTCGTCGCCCATTATCAGGGCCGAGCCGGTCATACCTTCCAAGCCGACAAGGCCAACTTCCGCATCGCTGCCGTTCGGCATTTTCGCAACCACCGAACCGATGCCGTCCTCGAGGAAATAAATGGCCTCGATCGGCGATCCGGACACTTCGAGCGATTGCCGTAACTCCAGCGAACAGCGCTCGATGTGCGGCTCGAGAGATGCGAAATCGTCGGCGCTCATCCGGCGCAACAGCTTGTTTCTGTATAGAGTTCTATCGGAAATTGCTGGATCAGACATAGCTGGGCCCAAAACAGGGCAAGAGCTTTTTTATCTCCCAGCCGTCCGCGCCCGGTATAACCTGCGGACGATAACGCTTATATAAGCACTCGAAGGTATGGAGCCTACTAAATAAAAAAATGAATCGATGCACGGCAGTTTCTCCTGCCGCTTGCCTACGAAAACATCCGACTGAAAGTTAGAGTTGGAAACGTACCAAAGACGGTTTGGTACGAAAACGACAATTGAGACCATCGGGCGCGAAAGAGCCCGTCGCGAGGGATGCAACGGGCTCCATTCGGGCGTCGTGGGCTACGCCCAGTGATCCAAATGAGGGGTGGGTTGGATCGCAGCAACAATGCAGATGCAAGGCAGTCGTTCCCAAACTGTCTGCTTGGTAATTTCCGTACATTGAGTTTGGACGAGAGCGGCGCTAATTGAATTGGAGTCGTCCACAAGACATGGCGAGTGGACGCTTGAAAGACGCTTTCGCGCTTTCGCCCTTTTTCAAGGGAGGATGGCATGTCGATGCAAGGTGCAGCAACTCCAGCCGAACTGACCGTGCTGAAAAAAGCGCTCGACGACTGCTGCCGCGAGTTGGGTGTTGCGGATGACAGTCCTGTCCGCGAGCGGTTGGCCGCACGTATCATGTCGCTGTTCAACGAGGGTGTGCTCAGTGCCGATCTGAAAGAAGCGCTGGCCGCCGATCGCCAACACTAAGCTGCTGCTATGGTGGAGTCCTCGGTGCCGAAGGTTCGGCACCGGGTCACCCTTTTTAGCCAAGGTCCCGGTTGGCCAAGGATCGTGGAAATCTTGTCTTTTCACGACAAAACGCCCGGCGCTTGTTGCCAAGCGGCAGGCGTTTTTGTCGCGAGCGTGACACTAAGGCCCGTCGCGTTCGACTGGCCTCATGCGATGTGCTTTTTTATGCACGTCGCTATCACAAAACCGCCGCACACCCTCGGGTCAAGCCCGAGGGCATGCTTTTGCGCGACATGCATCAAATGCGCCCAAGCAGGACCAGGATAATGACGATAAGCAGCACCAGGCCGAGGCCGCCACCACCGTAATAGCCGGTGCCATAGAACGGTCCGCCGCCCAAGCCGCTGAAGCCGCCAAGCAAGGCAAGGACCAAGATAATGATGAGAATGGTTCCAAGGCCCATGATGTCTGCTCTCCTTGTTTGCGCTGCCGCCATTCGCATCAGCGCGTCGCATTGTACAAAGGTATGAACGTACAAAGGTATGAACTCGCGAGGAGCATTCCTGTTCCGGCGGGACGGTGAGGCGTACGCTCATGCGGTGACCAAAATGCGGGGCTGTGCCGTTAGAAAAGGCCACAGAAGCGTGCCCGCGGAGAAGGGCATGGCGGCCACCTTGAACACCTGAGAACATGCTGAATTCATGGGGAATTTGTCGGAACCTTCGCCCGCGCGAATGGTTGTTTTCGTAGTCGCAACGCGACGACCCTCGTAAAATGGAGAAGCATCATGCTCACGAAAATTCTCGCAGCTTCGGCGCTTACGATCGGTCTGGCCACGTCAGCGATGGCCCAGAACGTCGGCGACCCCTCCGGAGCCGCTGCCGACGGGAGCGGGCGGACGGTCGTAGTCCCGGACAATGGCGGCCCTGACACCGGCACGGATTCGACCATCACCAACAGCATTCGCGATTTCTCAACGACGAATTCGAATGCCGACCGGAATTGCCCGCCGGGCCCGCAGGGGGCTATGCCCGATGCGACCGGCAAGGCTCCGGGCACGATGGCGCCGACGGTGAACGACAACCACTGCGGCAAGTAAGCGCCCGGTGATCACAGCCTCACGAGGCCGTGGAGCATAGGCTCCGCGGCCTCGTCAGTTTACCGCAAAATCAGCCGCCTAGAGCAATTCCAGGAAAAGAGTGAAACGGTTTTCCGTCCGGAATTGCGTCAAAACAAAGCCATAGAGCGTTTCAGCGTTTCCGTGAAACGATGAACCGCTCTAACCGCCGCGGTGGTCGAAGCTGACCGCGATATCCCGACCGTCCAGCGCCCGAACGATGAAGCCAACCAGCTCCTCGTCGGTTTGCCGGAAGCAGGGAAAGCGTCTGCGCAAATCGGCTATGACGACGGTGGTCGAGAGAATATCGCCCGAATGGTAGTCGGCCATGACGGCATGAACGGCAGCGTCGGTATCAATACCGATTCCTAGCGGCGACTTGATCTGCCCCACGGAAGCCTCCACCCATCTCTCCCGGCCAACGATAGCAAGACTGCGGCAAAGCGAAAGAGCTTGTACGATTCCGTACGGTCTGGCGGGTTGCGATGCACTTTCCAGGACCCGGCCGGTTGTCTTTTTGCATCTATTCCAAACCACTGTTTGGCGTCGCGGCGGCTGTGGCCGCAACGACCAGGCAACCTCGCCGCAGCTTCCGCGTTGAGCCATCGGAGGGACGACGTCAGTCTCGGAGAACCCCCAATGAAACCACTTCTATCCATCACTGCGGCAGCCCTGATGGCCGGCGCGCCTTTGGCTGCTTTTGCCCAATCGGCGACGCTGACGCCTCTAACGACCGAAACCATGACCAAGGTTGATACCGCGACGTTCGTCAAGACCGTGCCCATCGCCAACACATTCGAAATCGAAACGAGCCGGCTTGCGCAGACGCAGGCGACGGCCGACGACGTAAAGGCCTTCGCGGCGCAAATGGTCACGGACCACACCAAGGCCGGCGAGGACTTCAAGGCGGCGCTCAGCAGGGGTCAGACGACTTCGGCCACCGCGCCAGCCGGCCCGTCGCTGGACACCAAGCACCAGGCGCTGCTCGACCAACTCAAGGAGACCAGCGGGGACAGCTTCCAATCGAAATATATCGACATGCAGACCCAGGCACATAAGGAAGCGGTGGCGCTGTTTTCCGCCTACGCAAATTCCGGCGACGATCCGGCGATGAAGGAGTTTGCCAAGAAGACGCTGCCGGTGCTGCAAATGCACGAACGTCACGTGAAGGATCTCGCTGCCGCGCATCAATGAGGGCGAAGACCGCCTGCAGTTTTTCGCCGACGGAAACGCCCCGGCATGAATGAAGCGGCTGTCGTCGGGCGGGGAACAAAGCACCGGGAGTGCCGTTATTCACCCTTATTCCGCGGAATATCCAATGGAAGGCGGCATTCGCGAGGCCTCAAGGATAGTAGCGCCGGCTTTCGGCGCCGTCCTGGTTGGCGCTATCACAGGCTGAAATCGCTTTCCGAACGGGACAGGCTGCCTCCATGCGCTACGGCGAGATATTTGCAAATGTGACGGCACTTATGTTGCTGGCCTTGATGATTGGCGGCGTCTTCGTCCTGTTTGGAGAACCGCTGTGGCCGCGGCACTACGCTCGAATGGTGCTGGTTACGGATATCGATGCCATGACCACCGCGTCAGTCCGAACAAGCTGCTCGTCCACTCCGTGCCTGCCCGATACCGTCGATCGGATCATGCTCACTGCTCGCCCTCAGGACGGACCGTGATTTGCGATTTGCCAGACGCGGAGCCGGGTTAAGGAAAAGCCCGCCGCCCGAGCTGCGCGGCGGGCTTTTGGTGCAATCAACCCACTGTAGACCTTTTGGCCACAACTAGGTCAGGATAACCACGATCTTGTAGGTATTCGGGTCGACGATGACGATCCGGCCGTCGGCGAGCACGAAATACTCATAGCCTTCGTAGGCCGGAACGATCTTGACGATGCGCGCCGGCAGGCGATGCAGCCGGACCTTCTTTCGCGGAACCTCGACACCGACGGAGATGTCGAAATCGACGCTGGAAACGGGTTGGACGTTCGTTTCCTTGATGACCTGCGTGATCTGGGTTTTCTGTTCAACGGTCACATTGCTGATGGAAGCGGTCGAACTCTGGTCTTGCGTCTGCGTCGAGGCATTGCCCTGAGTCTGCTCGGTGGTCGTGGTCCCAGTCTTGCCCTGAGCCTGCTCCTCGGTCTTCATTTTCGTGTTGCCTTGGGCCTGCTCGGTAGTGGTGGTTCCGGCCTTGCCTTGGGCTTGCTCGTCGGTCTTCATCTTGGTGTTGCCCGTGGCCTGCTGGTCAGTCGTGGCGCCGGCCTTGCCTTGGGCTTGCTCGTCGGTCTTCATTTTGGTGTTGCCCGTGGCCTGCTGTTCAGTCGTGGCGCCAGCCTTGCCTTGGGCTTGCTCGCCGGTCTTCAGCTTCGGTTTGCCCTGCGCTTGTTGATCAGTCGTGGCGCCGGCCTTGCCTTGAGCCTGCTCGCCCATTTTGGCGCCGTTCTGGCAATTGGCGGTCCCGGCTGCGCAATTGGCGCCGGACTGGTCGTCGGTCGACTGCTGCGTCTGGGCAAGTGCAGCCCCGCAGCTGACGCTGATTGCTAGCATGCTGGTGATCAGAACGCCTTTCATGAGAGATCTCCTTGGAAAATGCGTCCCTTCACCGCGTAAAACTGCGGCTAAAAAACTTTGTTCCAAATTTATGGAGCGAAGCGGCAAGCGATCCGAGTGGCGGAACAAGCTCCACCTGATGACGTTACCGGCCTATAGCGACCCCGCTGCGAACAGCATGACGCGGCGCAGCGCAGAGGTGGCTCACGACGAAAGGAGACGATCATGAGAATGCATCTTTCGGCAGCCGCGGCTGGGTTCTTGCTGCTTGCGGGTGTTGGCGCCGCTGCCGCCCAGGACGTGATCATCGAACCGCAGCAGGAGACGATCGTACGCGAGTATGTGAAAAAGCAGCCCCTGGCGTCCGTCCAGCTTCCCGGCGTGGAACTCAATGTCGGCTCGACCCTGCCCGATACCGTCGAGCTTCATGAAGTTCCCAACGTCAAATACCGCTACGTCGTCGTCGACAACCAGACCGTCCTGGTCGATCCGGGCACACGCAGGATCGTGAAGGTCATCCAGTGAACAATGCGCGTCGTTTTTTGAAGGGACATGCGGCGCGTCCGGCATTGTCGACATCCCAAACTGCTGCCCGTGCTGGGCAATTCAGCCGCAGAAAGGCCCGCCGTTCCGACACACGGCGGGCCTCATAACCGAGCCAGCACGCCCGGCCGCAGCGGCCTATGCTCGCCAGACCAGAAACTTTGAGAGAATATTCCCGGCTTTGCATTTGGCGGGAAATACGGTGCTTTGATCCGATGGTCAGCATTCCCGATGATGCCGGCAAGGCTTGGCACTCCGCCTGGCCGCAACGACTTCAGAACCGACGGGATAGATCATGTCTGGGAACACCAACACTTTGCTCTCATTTCTCTCCGCAAGTATAAACCGGCGCGCCGGTCTGGCTGTACTTTTCGCATCGGCGGTTGCGATAGTCGGCCTTGCTGCGCCGTCGTTCGCCGAAGACAAGACGGCGGTCAAGGTCGGCATCATGAGCGGCGAGGACGAGGATGTATGGCGCGTCGTCACCGCCCAGGCGGCGGAGAGGGGGCTGACGATCGAGACCGTGGTGTTCAACGACTACACCCAGCCGAATGAAGCACTCGAGCGTGGCGAAATCGACGCCAACGCCTTCCAGCACAAGCCCTATCTCGACAACCAGATCAAGACGCAGGGCTATCACATCGTCCCGGTCGGCTATACCGGGGTCTGGCCGATCGGCCTTTATTCCAAGAAGTACACGAAGATTGCCGACCTGCCCGAAGGCGCGGTCATTGGCGTGCCGAACGACCCGTCCAATGAGGGCCGCGCACTGCGCGTCCTGCAGAGCGAGGGTCTAATCAAGCTCAGGGAAGGCACCGGCATTCTGGCGACGACGACCGACATTGCCGAAAACCCGAAGAAATTGGTCGTCAAGGAGCTTGACGCCGGCATTGTCGGGCGCTCGGTGGAAGATCTCGACGGGGCCGTGGTCAACACGGATTGGGCGCTTAAGAGCGGCCTCACACCGGAGAACCGCATCGCCCAGGAGGCGGTGGCCGACAATCCCTACCGCAACTTCATCGCGGTCAAGGCCGGCAACGAAAACCAGCCCTGGGTAAAGACATTGGTCGCCTCCTATCAGAACGAAAGGGTGAAGGCCGAATTCGACCGGGTCTACAAGGGAACCGGCATCAGCGCCTATTGATGCCGAGCCCGACTGGGCGCTGAAGCCCGGCATGATCACGCGGTCGGCGCTGCAACGCGGACCGTGATCGCGTTTGCGGGACACCAAAACAGGAATTTTCATGAACCAGCATTTCGCCTCGGTCACCGAAGTCATGCATCCCGTCGGCAACCGTTCCGCGGGACCGGACGATGTCGTACGCCTCATCGAGCTGAAGCGCCGCTTTGGCGCAACAGCGGCGCTGGACGGCGTATCGCTCAGCGTGCGCCAGGGCGAGATCCTCGGCATCATCGGCCGCAGCGGCGCCGGCAAGTCGACGCTGATACGCTGCCTGAACGGCCTGGAGCGGCCGGATACAGGACAGGTCTTCATCGAAGGCCGCGACATCAGCCGGCTCGGCGAGCGCGAATTGCAGCCGCTGCGCCGGCGCATCGGCATGATCTTCCAGCATTTCAACCTGCTGTCCGCCAAGACGGTCGAAGACAATGTAGCGCTGCCGCTCAAGATCGAAGGCCGGCCCAGGGCCGAACGCCTGGCGCGCGCTGCCGAGCTGCTGGAGCTCGTCGGCCTGTCGGAGAAGGCGAAAGCCTATCCGGCGTCGCTTTCGGGCGGGCAGAAGCAGCGCGTCGGCATTGCCCGGGCGCTTGCGGCGCGCCCGGCGCTGCTGCTGTCGGACGAAGCGACCTCGGCGCTGGATCCGGAGACGACGCGCTCCATTCTCGCCTTGCTCAGAGACATCAACCGGCAGCTCGGCCTGACCATCCTGCTCGTCACCCATGAGATGGAGGTGATCCGTTCGATCGCCGACCGGGTCGCGGTGATAGACGCCGGACGGATCGTCGAGCAAGGGCCGGTGTGGTCCGTTTTTGCCGACCCCAAATCGGCGACCACGCAGAGCCTGCTCGGCGGCATCAGGCCACAATTGCCGGCGGAGATTGCAAGCCGGCTAACGCAGAACGCCGGCGTGGAGGCGATCCTCAGGATCGATGTGGCGGGTGAGGCAGCGCGAAGCCCGCTTTTGTCCGATCTTGCCGCGGCAGTTCCCGGCTCGTTCCGTCTCGTGCATGGCGGCATCGATCACGTCCAGCAGCAGCCTGTCGGGACGCTGTTCGTCGCGGTCGCGGGCAGCGATGAAGATCATCTGGCACAGGTGATCGCGTTCTTGAAAGCCCGCAACGCGCGGGTGGAGGTGCTTGGCCATGTCGCCGGTTCTATTTGAACTCCTGCTTCGATCTATCTGGGAAACGATCCTGATGACGGCCGCCTCCGGCCTCATCTCGCTGGTGTTCGGGCTGCCGCTCGGCCTGGCGCTGGTCGCCACCGATCGCGGCGGCATCGCCGAAAACCTGTGGGTGAATCGCGTCCTCGGCGCCGTCATCAACGGCTTCCGCTCGGTGCCCTTCATCATCCTGCTGGTTGCGCTGATCCCGGTGACGCGGCTGATCGTCGGCACCTCGATCGGCACCTGGGCTGCGATCGTGCCGCTGTCGATCGCGGCGACGCCCTACTATGCGCGGATCGCCGAAGTGTCGCTGCGCGAGGTCGACCACGGGCTGGTCGAAGCGGCACGCGCCATGGGCGGCAACCGCTGGACGATCATCCGTGAGGTGCTGGTGCCGGAAGCGTTGCCCGGCATCGTCGCCGGCTTCACGGTGACGCTGGTGACGCTGATCGGCGCCTCGGCGATGGCCGGCGCCATCGGCGCCGGCGGGCTGGGCGACCTCGCCATCCGCTACGGTTACCAGCGCTTCGAGACGTCAGTCATGATCGCCGTGGTCATCGTGCTGATCGTCCTGGTCTGCGGCATCCAGTGGGCCGGCGACCGGCTGGTCGCAAGGCTGGATCACAGGGCATAGCGGGTGCGCAGCGGTCTGGGCGATATGCCGGCACCCGGTGAGACCCTCACTGCCGGTCCGGCTTCTCCACCGCGCTCAGCGCCGCCAAGCCTTGTAGAGGCGGCTTTCCGGTCTGCAAACATAGCTGGATCAGTTGCTCATCCTCTGCGCCCTTATAGGCCAGCGGAATGCCTCTGATCTGAGCCGGCATATTCCAGTCGACCGGTCGGTCTTTTGGTGAGAACCACTCGCAACGCCGAACTTCCACCCAATTCCGGCGAACTGACAAACAGTTTTCGAGGCCGTCGTCTTCGTAGCCGAACTCTACTCCACAGCAGGAACATATGTCGTGACTGGGCTCTCTGCCGTTCTCGCCCCACGGCATATCGGGAGACTGATCGAGGCCGCAGACACGGCATTTGAATTTGTCTTTTGTATCAAGTGCGTTCACCAAACATGTCCCTGGCTTGCTCGGCTGTATAGTACCCCAGCCTGACATCCCGAGCGACCAGTTCCGGATCGCGCTGCAACGGGTCGCCATAGCCGCCGCCGCCCGGCGTTCCGACGCGCACGCGGTCGCCTGCCTTGAGCGCGATGTCCTGCTCTTTGGAGAGATGCGCAGGCACATGCGCCTCGCCGTCGCGGAACACGGTCACCGTGTTGACCGCACCGTCCTTGCCGCCGAGCGCGCCTTGCGGGCCGAAGCGGCCATGGTCCATGACGAAGGAGGCGCGGGCGTCGCCGCGCAGGATCTCGACCTCATAGGCAAGCCCGAAACCGCCGCGATGCTTGCCGGCGCCGCCCGAGCCTTCGCGCAGGGCGTAGTGGCGGTAGAGCACCGGGAAGGCCTGCTCCATGATTTCGACCGGCGGCGACTTGGAGATGCCGATGGTCGAGCAGCCATTGGTCAGGCCGTCGTGACCGGCATTGCCGCCATAGCCGCCGCCCGAGATCTGGTACATGACATAATCGCGGCCGCGGGCCGGATCGTTGCCGCCGAGCGCGAAATTGCCGCTGGAGCCGGCCGGAGCCGCCGTCACCTTGTCCGGCAACGCCTGCACCATCGCCGCGAACACCGCCTCGGCAATGCGCTGCGAGACTTCAGCCGCGCAGCCCGACACAGGGCGCGGATATTTGGCGTCGAGGAAGGTGCCTTCCGGCCGCTTGACGATCAGCGGCTCGAAGGCACCGGCGCTGATCGGCACGTCCGGGAAAATGTGGCGCATGGCGAGATAGACCGAGGACAAGGTCGTCGCCAGCACGCTGTTCATCGGCCCCGCGCAAGGTTTTGACGAGCCTGAGAAATCGAAGCTGAGCGTGTCGCCCTGTTTCTCCACAGCAAGCGCGATGGTCAGCGGCTCGTTCACCACCCCGTCGGAATCGACGAAGGCTTCGGAGCTGTAAATGCCATCGGGAATGGCCGATATGTTGGCGCGCATCTGTTCAGCGGCGCGGCGCCGCAATTCGGCGATCGCATCGACAACCGTTTCATCTCCGTAGCGATCCAGAATGCCGTTGAGCCGGTCCTGGCCGATCAGCAGTGCTGCCGCCTGCGCGCGGATGTCGCCGATGCGCTGGTCGGCGACACGGATGTTCGAGCAGATGACGGCGTAGATTTCGCGATCGAGCACGCCCTTCTTGAACAGTTTCACCGGCGGCAGCCGCAAGCCTTCCTGCTCGACCGCCGTTGCCGAGGCGGAGAAGCCGCCCGGCACCGAACCGCCGATGTCGGGCCAGTGGCCGGTGTTCGACAGCCAACAGAATATTTTGCCGCCGCGATAGACCGGCATGGCGAAGCGCACATCCATGAGATGGGTACCGCCGAGATAGGGATCGTTGACGATGTAGATATCGCCCGGCTCGGGCGGCAGGCAGCGGCCGTCGGCAATCATCTCGATCACGGTTTTGGTCGAATACTGCATGACGCCGACGAACACGGGCAGGCCCTGGCTGCCTTGCGCGATCAGCGAACCATCAATCGCCGAATAGATGCCGTCGGAGCGATCATTGGCCTCGGCGATGACAGGCGAGAACGCGGCGCGCGAAAACGTCAGGTCCATTTCGTCGCAGACCTGCTGCAGGGCCGCCTGGATGACCGAAAGGGTGATGGCGTCGAGCTTTTCCATATCAGGCCTCACCGATATCGATAATGATGTTGCCGTCGGCATCCGATCGCGCCCGGTCGCCGGGCTCCAGCACCGTGGTGGCGTCCATCTGTTCGAGGATCGCCGGCCCCATGATGACCGCGTCGAGCGGCAGTTTTTCCCTACTGTAGACCGGCGTGTCGTACCAGCGCCCGCCATACCAGACCGGCCGGATTTCGCGCCGCGCCTCTTCGAGCGTCTTGGCGCGGCCAGCCGGGTCGATCAGCCGGGACAGATCGATCGCCGGCCGCACGCCGGTGACCGAGGTGTTGAGGTTGACCAGATTGGCGCGGATCTCCGGCAGCTGGACCTTGAAGCGGGCGAAATAGGCCTTCTCGAACAGTTGCTGCAGGACCTGGCGCGTCACCGCAGACGACGGCAGCGGCACGTTGATGATATGCGTCTGGCCGACAAACTGCATGTCGGCGGAATGCGTGACGCGGATCATTTCCGGCTTCACCGCTTCCTTGCCTATCAGCTCCTCGCCTTCGTTTCGGTGCCGTTCCAATGTCTCGTGGAGTTGGGTTTCATCGAGACCGGCCACCGGCTGGTTGACCGTATTAACGAAATCATGGCGCAGATCGGCGACGACGCAGCCGAGCGCGTTGGTGATGCCCGGCCGCGCCGGCACCAGCACTTTCGGCAGGCCGAGCTCGCGCGCCAATGCCGTCGCATGCAGCGGCCCGGCGCCGCCGAAGGCGAACAGCGCGAAATCGCGCGGGTCGTGGCCGCGTGATACCGAAACCATGCGGATGGCGCCGGCCATCTTCACGTTGCCGAGCCGCAGCACCGCACCCGCGGCCTCGACGCCGGACAGGCCGGTGGCGCGGCCGATCCTGTCCGCGAATATGCCTGTGACGCGTTCGACGGTGACCGGGTTTTCCACCGCCAGCAGCTTTTTCGGCGCTAGCCTGCCGAGCACCAGATTGGCGTCGGTGATGGTCGGCTCCAAGCCGCCGCGTCCGTAGCAGATTGGCCCGGGATTGGCGCCGGCGCTTTCCGGGCCGATCTGGATCAGGCCGGCCGCGTCGACGCGGGCGATCGAGCCGCCGCCGGCGCCGACCGTATGCACCGCCACCATCGGCACATGGATCGGCATCGCATATTCGATCTCGATCTCGTTCGACACCGCCGGCTCGGCGTTGCGGATCAGCGCCACATCGGTCGAGGTGCCGCCCATGTCGTAGGTGACCAGGTTTTCGAAGCCGGCGCGCTTGCCGGTGTAGGCGGCGGCAATGACGCCGGAGGCGGGTCCCGACATGACGGTCTTGGCCGACTCACGTGTGACAAAGCGGGCCGAGATCATGCCGCCATTGCCGTTCATGATCAGGAAGTCGCGGGCGTAGCCTTTTGACGCCAGCTCCTTGCGCAGCCTTTCGACATAGCGTTCGAGGATCGGCTGCACCGAGGCGTTGACCGAAGCGGTCACCCCGCGCTCGAATTCGCGCGCTTCCGAAAGCAGGGCGTGGCCTGTCGTGATGTAGCCGTTCGGCCAAAGCTCGGCGGCGATCTCGGCGGCGCGCCGCTCGTGCGCCGGATTGGCATAGGAATGCAGGAAATGGATGACGAGGGATTCGCAGCCGGCTTCGATCAGTTGTGAAATCGCTGCCCGCATCTCGGCCTCGTCGAGCGGGACGCGCACCGCGCCTGAGGCTTCGACCCGCTCCGACACTTCGAGCCGCAGATTGCGCGGGATGATCGGCACGAAGGTGCCTGTCATGCCATAGGGTTGCGGCCGTGTCCGCCGGCCAAGCTCGATGACGTCGCGAAAGCCGCGCGTGGTGATCATGCCGGTCTTTGCCAGCCGGCGCTCCAGGACGGCGTTGGTTGTGGTGGTTGTACCGTGCACGATAAGGTCGATGCCGTCGATCGGAAAGCCAGTGGCACCAAGCGCAGCAACGACGCCGTAAGCCTGATTGTCGGCCGTGGTCGGGGTCTTGGCGATATGCACCCCGCCACCATCACGGCCGTCGATCAGAAGCAGGTCGGTAAAGGTTCCGCCGACATCGATGCCGGCGACGACACTGCCCGCCGAATCCAGAGCTTGCGCCGAAAAATTCTGTTCCATTGTCGAAACCCGAAATGCCCGAACTGCTTACATGGCTCAGTTTGGAAAGCTGTTTTACGGCGGCGTCTTGACGCAAATATCGTTTGTATACTAATAAATTCCGGACACAAGAGCTTACCGCTTCGGAGTGTGCAAACGGCACGCTGGAACCTGACCGGTTCGGGCGCGCAGGTGAAGATTTGGCGCCGGCGCTGAGCTGGCCCGGAAGGTTAGGTTTGATGAACACCACATCCGCGTTCAACACCGCCGGCGCCCGGCCGTTGCAGTTCCCGATACCGGCCAATGTCTATGCCGAAACCGTCGTCTCGGTGAAGCATTATACCGACCGGCTGTTTTCGTTCCGTATCACCCGGCCGCAATCGCTGCGCTTCCGTTCCGGCGAATTCGTCATGATCGGCCTGCCAAATGCCGAGAAGCCGGTGTTCCGCGCCTATTCGATCGCCAGTCCTGCCTGGGACGACGAACTCGAATTCTTCTCGATCAAAGTGCCGGACGGCCCGCTCACTTCGGAGCTGCAGAAGATCCAGATCGGCGACACCGTGATCATGCGACAGAAGTCGACCGGCACGCTGGTGGTCGACGCGCTGACCCCGGCCAAGCGCCTGTTCATGATCTCGACCGGCACCGGCATTGCGCCCTTCGCCAGCCTGCTGCGCGATCCCGACACCTATGAAAAGTTCGAGCAGGTGGTCCTGACCCATACCTGCCGCGACAATGCCGAGCTCACCTACGGCCAGGAGTTGGTTGCCGCGCTGGAGAACGATCCGCTGATCGGCGAGCTGACCGGTGGCCGCGTCACGCTCTACAATTCAACGACGCGTGAGACCTCCGAGCGCATGGGCCGCATCACCGCGCTGATCGGCTCGGGCAAATTCTACACCGATCTCGGCATCGACAAGCTCGATCCCGAGAGCGACCGCATCATGATCTGCGGCTCGATGCATATGCTGAAGGACGTCAAGGAGCTGGCTGAAAGCCACGGCTTCCAGGAAGGCTCGCTGCATCATCCGGCAAGCTTCGTCGTCGAGCGCGCCTTCGTCGGCTAGAGCCGCGGCAATTCAGCGTCCACTGGTTTGCGACCCTGATTTTGATCATACGGTCAAAAATCGGCTGCCTTGACTGCCTTTTTCCGCTATGACCGCTTGAAGGACTCGTGAAGTGCTGCTTCACGGTCTATCTTCGGCATAAGTCGCTGAACAAGGGGCAGGAGATGAGCAGCACAATTCGCGAAACCGATCTCGGCACGTCCAAGATCACGCCGCTGCCGGCGCGCGCCGCCGCCAATGCGCCGGTGCCGCAGGTCCATGGCATTGCCCGCAATCCCGGCATGAGGCTCGATCTCGGCTTCATGGAATCGGTGCGCAGCGTCAACCGTTCGGCGCTGGAACGCCGCGTCGCCAGCCTGACCAAACGACGCTCGATCAAGGCCGATAACCAGGCCGCCTGGCTGCTGCGCGCCGTCGCCTGCATGGACCTGACGACGCTGAACTCGAACGACACGGAAGAGCGCGTGCGCCGGCTCTGTACCAAGGCGGTCAACCCGTTCCGCCGCGACATTGCCGAGGGGCTCGGCATTACCGGTGAAAAGATCCGCCCGGCGGCGGTCTGTGTCTATCATCCCTTCGTCGCCACTGCCGTCGAGGCGCTGCGCGGCAGCGGCGTCCATGTCGCCGCCGTTTCCACGGCTTTCCCGCATGGCCTTGCCCCGCTTTCGACACGTCTGCAGGAGATCGAAGCATCGGTCCGCGACGGCGCCGACGAGATCGACGTCGTCATCCCGCGCGGCCTGGTATTCGGGGCGAAATGGCAGGAGCTCTATAACGAGATTGTCTCGATGCGCGCTGCTTGCGGCGAGGCGCATCTGAAGGTGATCCTCGGCACCGGCGACCTCGCGACGCTGCGCAACGTCATGCTCGCCTCGATGGTGGCGATGATGGCGGGTGCAGATTTCATCAAGACCTCGACCGGCAAGGAAAGCGTCAACGCGACGCTGCCGGTCGGCCTTGCCATGGTGCGCGCCATCCGCGCCTATTTCGAGGAAACCGGCTATCTCATCGGCTTCAAGCCGGCCGGTGGCATTTCCACGGCAAAAGCCTCGCTCGATTGGCTGGTGCTGATGAAAGAAGAACTGGGCCGGCCGTGGCTGGAGCCGGAGCTGTTCCGCTTCGGAGCATCGAGCCTTTTGACCGACATCGAACGCCAGCTCGAGCATCATCTGACCGGCCACTATTCGGCCAATCATCGCCACGCGATGGCGTGATTCGGAGCGCTTCATGAACATTCTCGAACGCTATCACGCCATGGATTACGGCCCGGCGCCGGAAGCCCGCAACGAGGCCGATGGGTGGCTTGCCGCGCGGGATTTCGGCAAAGCGCTGTTCATCGGCGGCGACTGGAAGGCAGCCAGCGGAGGCAAAACCTTCGACACCAGCGAACCGTCCTCGGGAAAGCTGCTGGCCAAGGTGTCGGACGCTGGTGCCGCCGATATCGACGCGGCGGTTTCGGCCGCCACAAAAGCGCTGCCGAAATGGAGCGCCAGCACCGGCTACAGCCGAGCCAAAGTGCTCTATGCCATCGGCCGCGCCATGCAACGTCACCAACGGCTGTTCGCCGTGCTTGAGACAATCGACAATGGCAAGCCGATCCGCGAAAGCCGCGACATCGACGTGCCGCTGGCCATCCGCCATTTCATCCATCATGCCGGCTGGGCGCAGGCGCTGGACAGGGATTTTCCCGGCCATAAGGGCGTCGGCGTCGTCGGCCAGATCATCCCGTGGAACTTCCCGCTCTTGATGCTCGCCTGGAAGATCGCGCCGGCGCTCGCCGCGGGCTGCACCGTGGTGCTCAAACCCGCGGAATTCACGCCGCTCACCGCGATCCTCTTTGCCGAGATCTGCCGACGCGCCGGCGTGCCGAAAGGCGTCGTCAACATCGTCCAGGGCGGGCCGGAGGCGGGCGCGGCCATCGTCAACCATCCCGGCGTCCAGAAGATCGCCTTCACCGGTTCGTCCGAGGTCGGCAAGATCATCCGCAAGGCCACGGCCGGCTCGGGCAAGAAACTGTCGCTGGAGCTTGGCGGCAAGTCGGCCTTTATCGTTTTCGAGGATGCCGACCTCGACAGCGCAGTCGAAGGTCTGGTCGACGGCATCTGGTTCAACCAGGGCCAAGTGTGCTGTGCCGGCTCGCGCCTTCTGGTGCAGGAAGGCATCGCCGACGCCTTCATCGCCAAGGTCAAGACGCGGATGAGCCGGCTGCGGGTCGGCAGCCCGCTCGACAAGAACACCGATATCGGCCCGCTGGTCGACTTGACCCAGCTCGATCGCGTCAAGGGCCTGATCGCAGAAGGCGCCAAGCAGGGCGCGATCTGCTGGCAGCCGGACTCAGCGTTGCCCGCCTCGGGCTATTACCATCTGCCAACGCTGGCGACAGGTGTTTCGCCGGCTAACATTCTGGCCCAGGAAGAGGTGTTCGGGCCGGTGCTTGCCACCATGACCTTCCGCAACACAGAGGAAGCGGTCGAACTCGCCAACAACACACGCTATGGCCTGGCCGCTTCGGTGTGGAGCGAGAACATCAATCTTGCGCTGCACGTTGCACCGCAATTGAAGGCCGGCGTCGTCTGGGTCAACGGCACGAATATGTTCGACGCCGCCTGCGGTTTCGGCGGCTATCGCGAGAGCGGCTTTGGCCGCGAAGGCGGGCGCGAGGGCATGTTCGAATATCTCTCGGCAAAACTGCCGCTCGGCCCGATCATCAAACCGGCAACGTCTTCGGCCCAACCTGTCGAGCAGCCGGAAGGCGACGCCATCGACCGCACGGCAAAGCTGTTCATCGGCGGCAAGCAGGTCCGGCCGGACGGAAATTATTCCATTGCCGTCGCTACCGCCAAGGGCAAGCTTGCCGGCGAGGCCGGGCTCGGCAACCGCAAGGATATCCGTGACGCCGTCGCGGCCGCGCGCGCCTGCAAGGCCTGGCCGGAGGCGACCGCCTACAACCGCAGCCAGGTGCTCTACTACCTGGCCGAAAACCTTTCCGGCCGCGCCGACGAGTTTGCCGCCCGTTTGATCCAGCTCACCGGCGCGACCGCCAAGGCGGCGCGTGACGAGGTCGAACTGTCGATCGAGCGCCTGTTCCTCTATGCCGGCCTGGCCGACAAATTCGAGGGCCGCGTCCACCAGCCGCCGGCCCGCGCCGTCACGCTGGCACTGCACGAACCGGTCGGCGTCATCGGTATCGTCGCGCCGGACAATGCCCCTTTGCTCGGCCTGATCTCGCTGGTGGCGCCGGCGCTCGCCGTGGGCAACACCGTGGTCGCCGTGCCGTCCGAAAAATACCCGCTGCTTGCCACCGACCTCTACCAGGTCATCGAATATTCCGACGTTCCGGCCGGTGCCATCAATATCGTCACCGGCCGTAGCGCCGAGCTTGCCGGCGTATTGGCCAAGCATGACGATGTCGACGGGCTCTGGGTGTTCGCCGATGCCGAGACTTGCGCCAAGGCCGAGGTCGAGTCCATCGGCAATCTCAAACGCGTCTGGACCGGCAACGGCCACAGCCTCGACTGGGCGTCAAACGAAGCAGCCGGCGATGCCCTGCTGCGCCGTGCGATCGAGGTCAAGAACGTCTGGGTGCCCTACGGCGACTGAGTGTCCCGGAAGGACGTCCGGGCTTGACGGGCCAAAAAATGTTCTTTACCGAGAAAAAACATTTTGCTGGCAGGCGAATGTATCGAAACAGGCGGGATGGTAGTGCTCCCCTGGCACATTGCGCCCCGGCCTTGCGCCGGTAAAAAGCCGAACGATCACAGACGGGCGAGGAGAAAAGCATGGCGGATCTGACAGGCAAAATCGTTGTCGTCACGGCGGCGGCGCAAGGCATCGGCCGGGCGAGCGCGCTGGCCTTCGCCAAGGCAGGCGCCGTCGTCCATGCCACCGACATCAACGAGGTGGTGCTCGCCGACCTCAGCAAGACGCCCGGCATCAAGACGCGCAAGCTCGACGTGCTGAACGACGAGGCGGTGAACGCTGCTTTTGCCGAGATCGGCGCCGTCGACGTGCTGTTCAACTGTGCCGGCTTCGTCCATTCCGGCTCGATCCTCGAGATGAAGGACGGCGATCTCGACTTCGCCTATGATCTCAATGTCCGCTCGATGATCCGCACCATCCGCGCCGTGCTGCCCGGCATGCTGGAGCGCGGCGACGGCTCGATCATCAACATGGCGTCGCTGGCCAGTTCGACCAAGGGCGTGCCGAACCGCTTCGTTTACGGGCTGACCAAGGCAGCCGTCATCGGCCTGACCAAGTCGGTCGCCGCCGACTATGTCGGCAAGGGCATACGCTGCAATGCGATCTGTCCGGGCACGGTCGAAAGCCCGTCGCTGCAGGACCGCATGCATGCGCAGGGTGACTACGAGGCAGCCCGCGCCGCCTTCATCGCCCGCCAGCCGATGGGCCGCCTCGGCACGCCCGAGGAAATCGCCGATCTCGCCGTCTATCTGGCCGGCGCCACCTATACGTCGGGGCAGGCTTATAATATCGACGGTGGCTGGTCGATCTAGGAGTCTGAAAATCCAATTCTGCCGGGCGCCTGGCGCGGCGTCCGCGCTTGCCTAGGCTCACGTACTTTAAGTACGCTCCGCTCCGGTTCTCGAAACCCACGCCATTCGCCGCAGCGGAGCGAGTTTGCAAACGGCCTCTGGTCGCAACTGGGAGAAAACTGCATGAAACTGCTGCGCTATGGCGAGGCGGGGAGCGAACGCCCCGGCCTGCTCGATGCCGATGGAACGATCCGCGACCTCTCCGCCCATGTCACCGACATTGCCGGCAAGGCGCTTGACCCGGCATCGCTCGAGACATTATCGAAGCTCGATGTGAAATCGCTGCCGGCGGTTTCCGGCAAGCCGCGGATTGGCGCCTGCGTCGCCGGCACAGGCAAATTCATCTGCATCGGCCTCAACTATTCCGACCACGCCGCCGAAACCGGCGCCACCGTGCCGCCGGAGCCGATCATCTTCATGAAGGCAAGCTCGGCTATTGTCGGGCCTAACGACGACGTGCTGATCCCGCGCGGCTCGGTCAAGACCGATTGGGAAGTCGAGCTCGGCGTGGTCATCGGCAAGACCGCTAAATATGTCACCGAGGCCGAGGCGCTGGACTATGTCGCCGGTTACTGCGTCGCGCATGACGTCTCCGAGCGCGCCTTCCAAGCCGAGCGCCAGGGCCAGTGGACCAAGGGCAAGTCCTGCGACACGTTCGGGCCGATCGGTCCGTGGCTGGTGACAAAGGACGAGGTCAAGGACCCGCAGAACATCCCGATGTGGCTGACGGTCAACGGCAAGACGATGCAGAACGGCTCGACCAAGACCATGGTCTTCGGCGTCACTTATCTCGTCTCCTATCTCAGCCAGTTCATGTCGCTGCACCCCGGCGACATTATCTCGACCGGCACGCCGCCCGGCGTCGGCCTCGGCATGAAGCCGCCGGTGTTCCTGAAGCCCGGCGATGTGGTCGAGCTCGGTATCGAAGGGCTGGGCATCCAGAAGCAGACGTTCAAGGCGGATTTGTAGGCGTTTGACTTTGGCAAGTTTGCGCCGCCCCTCATCTGCCTGCCGGCATCTTCTCCCCGTATAGAGACGGGGAGAAGGACGAAGCTCCAGCGCTGACGCCCCCCTCTCCCCGTCTCTATACGGGGAGAGGGTAAGGGTGAGGGGCAGCGCCAACCTTTGCCCGAAGCTACTTCATCACCTTGCCATCGGCTCCAAACCGGTATGTCTTCGCCGGATCCGGCGTCGCATAGAGCGTGGCACCAGGTTCGGCGTTATAGACGCCAAAAATGCGCACGGTGATCAAGCCGGCCTTCTCGCAGTCCAGATAGAGATTGGTGTCCGCGCCGAGATGCTCGGCATGGACGACCGTGCCTTTCCAGGCGCCGGATTTGGGATCCACCGTCAAATGTTCGGGACGGACGCCGATGGTCTTTGCCGTTTCGCCAAGCCTGGCACCGTCGACGAAATTCATCTTTGGTGAGCCGATAAAGCCGGCCACGAATTCGTTAGCCGGCGAATTGTATAGCTCCATCGGGCCGCCGATCTGCTCGATCCTGCCCGCATTGAGGACGACGATCTTGTCGGCCAGCGTCATCGCCTCGACCTGGTCGTGGGTGACATAGATCATCGTGGCCTTCAGCCGGCGATGCAATTGCGCGATCTCCAGTCTGGTGTTGACGCGCAGCGCGGCATCGAGGTTCGACAACGGCTCGTCGAACAGAAAAAGCTTGGGCTCACGCACCACGGCGCGGCCGATGGCGACACGTTGGCGCTGGCCGCCGGACAATTCGGCCGGCCGCCTTTCGAGATAGGGCTCCAGCGACAGCATCGAGGAAGCGATGCCGATGCGGCGGTCGATCTCCGCCGCCGGCGTGCCCGCCTGCTTGAGGCCGAGACCCATATTGTTCTTCACCGTCAGATGCGGGTAAAGCGCATAGGTCTGGAACACCATGGCGATGCCGCGCTTGGCCGGCGGCGTGGCGGAGACGTCCGCCCCGTCGATGACCACGCGGCCCGAAGTCGAGTCCTCCAGCCCGGCAATGACCCTGAGCAGCGTTGACTTCCCGCAGCCGGATGGACCGACGAAGACGACGAACTCGCCATCCGTCACCTCGAGGTTGATGCCCTTCAGCACCTCGACCGGCCCGAAGGCCTTTTTCACGTTCTCGATGTTCAGCGAGCCCACGGCAGTCCTCCAAATTGACGAGTGGGCGCCAAGGCACCCCCCTCTGGCCTGCCGGCCATCTCCCCCTCAAGGGGGGAGATTGGCAGCTTTGCCGAACGCATTCTTCTTGCAACGTTGGTTATTGGCGAAAGCAGGCGCGTCCGCAAATCTCCCCCCTTGAGGGGGAGATGGCCGGCAGGCCAGAGGGGGGCGCCGTAGGGCGCAATCCCTGACGAAAATCCCCCTCTCACAATCGCACCGCCTTTCCGCTGCGCACGCTCTCGTCGGCTGCAAGGCAGACGGCGAGCGACTTCACCGCATCGTCCATGTGGCGGGTCAAGTCCAGATCCTCGCGGACCGCCTTCAGCACAAACGCCTGTTCCAGGTCGCAAAGGTCCTGATGGCCGGGCTCGCCTTGCATTGACAGCATCTCGTCCGGCTTGGCGAACTTACCGTCCGCGCCGGTCGCAGCGCTGTGCAGGCGGATGGTCGAGGTCTTGGTGTGGGTGTCGATGTCGTCGGACCTGGCGCCATCTTTCATGACGATCGACACGCAACCCTTGGGCGAGATCACGTCTTTCACGAAGAAAGCCGTCTCCGAAATCATCGGCCCCCAGCCGGCCTCGTACCAGCCGACCGAGCCGTCGTCGAACAGCACCTGCAGGTGCCCGTAATTGTACATCGACGGCGCGATCTCGTCGCTCAGCCGCAGCCCCATGCCGCGCACCTCGACCGGCCTGGCGTCGGTGATCTGCAGCATCACATCGAGATAATGCACGCCGCAATCGACGATCGGCGACGTCGTTTGCATCAGCTGCTTATGCGTCTCCCAGGTATGGCCGGAGGATTGCTGGTTGAGGTTCATGCGGAACACGTAAGGGCCGCCGAGCTTCCGCGCCTCGGCGATCAGCCTGATCCAGGACGGGTGGTGGCGCAGGATGTAGCCGATCACCAGTTTCTTGCCGTTGGCCTTGGCGGCGGCGACGACGCGTTCCGCATCGGCGACCGTCGTTGCCAGCGGCTTTTCGACGAAGACATGGCAGCCGGCCTCGAATGCCTTGACCGCGTAATCGGCATGGCTGTCGGAATAGGTGGCGATGCAGGCGACGTCGGGCTTTTCGTCGCGCAGCGCCTCGTCGAAGGAACGCCGGATGGCATAGGTCGAAAGCCCTTCCGGCAGCGGCACATCCGAGCGGTTGACCAGCGCGGCGATCTGAAACCCCGGATTGGTGTGATAGGCCAGCGCATGGCTGCGCCCCATATTGCCGAGCCCGGCGACGACAACGCGAAGGGGTTGTTGCGAACTCACTTGACCGCTCCCGAAGTGATGCCGCGGATCAGCTGCCGCGAGAAGATGACGTAGAGGATCAGCACCGGCATGATCGCCAGCGAAAGTGCGGCCAGAATGGCGTTCCAGTTGGTGACGAACTGGCCGAGGAACAGTTGCGCGCCGAGCGTCACCGTCTTGGTCTCCTCCGACGGCGCCAGGATCAGCGGGAACCACAGATCGTTCCAGATCGGGATCATGGTGAAGACCGCGACTGTCGCCATCGATGGGCGCACAAGCGGCAGCACCAGCCGGAAAAAGATGGTGTATTCGGACAGGCCATCGATCCTGCCCGCATTCTTCAGATCGTCGGAGACCTGCTTCATGAATTCCGACAGGATGAAGACGGCGAGCGGCAGACCTTGCGCCGTGTAGACCAGGATCAGCGCCGTCAGTGTGTTGACCAGTCCGCTCGCCACCATCAGCTGCAGGATGGCGACGGTGCCGAGGCGGATCGGGATCATGATGCCGAGCGCGAGGTAAAGCCCCATCAGCGAATTGCCTCGGAAGCGGTATTCCGACAGCGCAAAGGCAGCCATGGCGCCGAACAAAAGCACGAAGAACAGCGAGGCGACGGTGACGACGAGGCTGTTCTGGAAATAGTGGATGAAATCGCCTTGGCCGATTACCGTGGTGTAGCCGATCAGGTCGAAGGTCCCTGGCGTCGGCGGCGTCAGCGGCGCGCCGAAGATACCGGCGCGTGATTTGAACGAATTCATTATCACGAGGATCACCGGAAACAGCGCGATCGCCGTGTAGGTCAGAAGGATCGCGTGGGCGCCTATGGTGCGGGGCAGCGAACGGGTTGCGGTGCTCATGGTCGCTCCCCTAAAACTGATAGCGACGCAAACGCGTCTGCACGAGGAACAGATAGACGCAGACGCCGCCGAGGATGATCAGGAACATCATCGTGGCGATCGCCGCGCCCATGTTGGGATCGCCGACCTGCAGCTGGAAGCCGAAGAAGGCGCGGTAGAGAAAGGTGCCGAGAATATCGGTCGAATAGTTCGGCCCGGCCAGCGCGCCTTGCGCGGTGTAGATCAGGTCGAAAGCGTTGAAATTGCCGACGAAGGTCAGGATCGAGATGATGCCGATCGACGGCAGGATGAGCGGCAGCTTGATCTTCCAGAATTGCGCCATGCCGGTGATCCCGTCGCATTCGGCCGCTTCGATCACCTCTTCGGGGATGGACAGCAATGCCGCATAGATCAGCATCATCGGGATGCCGACGAACTGCCAGACTGAAATCAGGCTGAGCGCGGTCAGCGCGTATTGCGCCTTGCCGAGCCAAGGCGTGAACAGGCTTTTCAGGCCGACAAGGTCCATCATATGCGGCGCCACGCCCCATAGCGGCGACAGGATCAGCTTCCAGGCGAAGCCGACGATGACAAAGGACAGAATCGTCGGCACGAAGATTGCCGTGCGGTAGAAGGCGGAAAACCGCAGCCTGGGGCTGGACAGAAGTGCCGCCAAAAGGACGCCGATCGGGTTCTGCACCAGCATATGGATGATGAAGAACCAGACATTGTTCCTGAGCGCGTTCCAGAAATTGACCGACCAGTTGGGTTCGCCGAACAGCATGCGGAAATTTTCCAGTCCGACGAAGACCTGCGACTGGTTGATGTTGCGGAACAGGGAAAGCTGCAGCGTGCCGGCCAGCGGCAGGATCATGATCGCCGTATAGACCAGCAACGCCGGCGCCAGGAAAACGCCGATATGCCAGCGGAACGGTCTTTTCGGTGCTGCGGCCATGCGTTCGGTCCCCGCCGATCAGGTCTTGCTATCGCTTTCGATGGCGGCGCTGCCCCTCACCCTTACCCTCTCCCCGTGAAGGACGGGGAGAGGGGGTCGCCAGCGTTGCGGCCATCCCCTTCTCCCCGTCGCTATACGGGGAGAAGGTGCCGGCAGGCGGTTGAGGGGCGGCGCAACCGGGCGTCATTAAGCATTTTGTACGCTAAGTCGCGCGAAGCGCGACTTAGCTCATTGCCGCGCTCTTACTTCGCCGGCTTGTACCAGCTGTCGAGGCCGTCCTGCAGCTTCTTGGCGGCAGCCTCCGGCGTGTCGGTGCCGTTGATGACGTTGGCCGATTCAACCCAAGTCTCGTTTTCGAGATTCGGCGTGCCGCGCGACAGGATCTGGTAGGTCGAGCGGATCGTCGACTTGCACTTGCCGCGCCAGGAGACGAATTCCTGGGCCAGCGGGTCTTCCATCTTCACCGGGGTGTTGTTCAGGCTGAAGAAGCCCGGCAGCGCGTTGGCGTAGATGGTGGCGAAATCCGGCGAGGCCACCCAGGACAGGAAGGTCTTGGCCGCATCCGCATTCTTCGAAGCCGCATTGAGACCCATGCCGATGTCGGTGTGGTCGGAGATGTAGCAGGTGTCGCCGGCCTTCTGCACCGGCGGCGGGAAGGCACCCATCTTGAACTGCGCCTGCGTGTTGAACAGGCCGATCTCCCACGAGCCGGCCGGGTAGATGGCGGCGCGGCCGAGCGTGAACAGGTTCTGGCTGTCCGGATAAGTCTGCGCCTCGAAGCCGTCGCCGAGATAGTCCTTCCACTTGGCCAGCTCCTTGAAGGGCTCGACCCACTGCGGATCGGTCAGCTTCTGCTCGCCCTTGATCAGCGCCAGGCGGCCTTCCTCGCCCTTCCAGTAGTTCGGGCCGATGTTCTGGTAGCCCATGGTCGCCGCTTCCCAGAGGTCCTTGGTGCCCATCGCCATCGGGATGTAGGTGCCGTCGGCCTTGATCTTGTCGAGCGCGGAGTAGAACTCCTCATTGGTCGTCGGCACCTTGATGCCGAGCTTGTCGAAGGCGTCCTTGTTGTAGATGAAGCCATGGATGACCGATGCCATCGGCACGCAGAAGCTCACCTTGCCGTCGTCGGTCTGCCAGGCCGCCTTGGCCACTGGCGAGAAGTTCTCCATGCCGGGCAGGGTCGAGATATCGGCAAGATTGCCCTTCTTGAAGAGTTCCAGCGACTTGTCAAACGGGCGGCAGGTGATCAGGTCGCCGGCCGAGCCGGCGGCGAGCTTGGCACCGAGGGCGGCGTCATATTCGGTTGGCGCCGACGGCGCGAACACCACCTTGATGCCCGGGTTCTTGGCTTCGAAGGCCGGGATCAGCTTGTCCTTCCAGATGGCAAGGTCGTCGCCGCGCCAGCTTTCGATGTTGAGCGTTACGTCGTCGGCATAAGCCACCCCGGCGGAGCCGAGAATGCTGGTGCCGAGAAGAAGTGCCGTCAGTAGCTTCGTTGTCATGCTCAGTCTCCCTGTTGACCTTTTTCAGGTTCGGTTTTGATGAGAACAGAGGCATTGCGCCCCTTGCTCCCCTCGATCGCGGAAAGGGCTGGCCGCAGCTTGTGGCCGGTCCCTTCCAATATCTTCTCGGCTGCGTCGGCGCTGGCGGCGCCGGCGGCGAGCAGAATGGCGGTCTTGACGACGCCGCCGCTCTTTTCGAGCAGGCGGGCTGCCTCGTCCTTGTCGCGCCCGCTTACGGCGGCCACGATGCGTGCGGCGCGGTCGCGCAGCTTGATGTTGTCGGCCATCAGGTTGACCATGTAGCCGTCATGGACATGGCCGAGATGGATGGCGGCCAGCGTCGACAGCATGTTGAGCGCGATCTTCTGGGCGGTACCAGCGCCCATGCGCGTCGAGCCGGCAATCAGCTCCGGCGGCGTTTCGAGCAGGATGGCGATGTCGGCCAGCCGCAGCAGCGGCGCATGCCGGTTGTTGGCGATGGCAATGGTCGCCGCGCCGCGGCGCCTGGCGTCCTCGATCGCCCTGACAGCATAAGGTGTCGAGCCGCTGGCCGAGACGGCGATCAGGCAGTCGCCCTTGCCTATGTCGGCGGCAGCAACCGCTGCCGAAGCTTCCTCGGTGTCGTCCTCCGGCCCGCCGGCCAGCGTCTTGAAAGCCTCGCCGCCGCCGGCGATCAGGATGGCGATACGGTCGCGCTGGATGCCGAAAGTGCCCGGCAGCTCAAGCGCATCGGCCAGTGCCATCAGGCCCGAGCTGCCGGCAGCCGCATAGGCGAGCTTGCCGCCGCTTTTCAGTCTGCTTGCGATGATTTCGGCTGCCGCGGCAATGGCAGGAATGGCGCCATGCACGGCCTTGGCAGCCTCGATCTGTGCGTTGGCCAAAGAGGAAAGGACGGCTTCCGGGGCCTGGATATCCAGTCCCTCGGCATTGTGGTGAAGCGCTTCGGTGCGCGTTTCGGCCATCCGCTTTCCTCCAATCCAGAAAACCATACCAAAAAAATACCACTTGTCCACACGCATTAATGAAATCCTTGCGGCGGTGCGGGCTTGCGAACGAAATTGGCCGATTTTCCAATAAACTACGCCTTAACTTTTTTGAAACGGAAATTAATCCTTGGCTATTGGTATTTTATTGGTATTATCCGCCGGGAGGAGAAATCGCGTGAAATTCGTGCTCGGCATCGATGGCGGCGGCACCAGCTGCAGGGCGGCCCTTGCAACGGCCGACGGCATCGTCCTCGGCCGCGCCAAAAGCGGTGCCGCCAACATCCGCACCGATCTCACCGGCGCCAGGGCCAATATCGTCGACGCAGCGCAGCAGGCCTTTGTCGCCGCGGGCAGGGATCCCGGACTGATCCCGCAAACTCCGGCCATTCTCGGCCTAGCCGGCGCCAATGTCGGCACCTACCGGCAGCAGCTCGAAGCGATCCTGCCGTTTCGCATCAGCCGTGTCGAGACCGACGCCGAGATCGCGCTGGAAGGCGCGGTTGGCTCCGGCGACGGCGCCATGGCCATCCTCGGCACCGGCACCGCCTATATGGCACGCAAACAAGGCAAGTCGCGCGCCATCGGCGGCTGGGGGTTCCAGGTCGGTGACCAGGGCAGCGGCGCCCGCATCGGCCGCGACCTGCTCGAGCAGACGCTGCTCGCCTATGACTGCATCCGCCAGGGATCGCCGCTGACAGAGGCCATGCTCGCCATCTTCCGCAACAATCCCGAGGATGTCGTCGAATTCACCACCAACGCCAAGCCCGGCGACTTCGGCGGCTTGGCGCCCAAGGTGTTCGAACATGCCGAAAAAGGCGACGCCGTCGCTATATGGATCCTCGACAAGGCGGTCGCCGATGTCGAGGCAGCACTTGGCGTGCTCGACCTCGGTGGCGACGATCCGCTCTGCCTGCTCGGCGGGTTGGCGCCGCTTTACGCGCCGCGCCTGTCGGCCCGCTACCGGGCGCTGCTGAAACCGCCGCTCGACGACGCGCTGGGCGGCGCGGTGCAGATGGCGGTTCGGATTTTCGCGAACACGACGGAGGCAGCGCGATGAGCGAGGCCGCCGACCAGATATTCGCGGCGCTGAAACAATCCTCGCAAAGCGGCGCGCCACTCTATCTGCAACTGAGAAAAAGCATCGAGGATGCGGTCAAACGCGGGCTGATCGGACCGGGCGATGCGTTGCCGTCCGAGCGCGACATCGCCAGTAAGGCCGACATTTCGCGCGTCACCGTGCGCAAGGCAGTGCAGGACCTGGTCAAGGGCGGAATCCTCGTCCAGCGCCATGGTTCCGGTACCTTCGTTGCGCCGCGCATGGAGCGCGTCGAGCAGTCGCTGTCGATGCTGACCTCGTTTACCGAAGACATGGCGCGGCGCGGCATGGCGGTGCGTTCGGCCTGGCTCGACCGCGGCCTCTATCCGCCGTCGCCCGACGAGATGATGGTGCTCGGCCTGGCGTCGAACGAATTGGTGGCGCGCGTGGCGCGCCTTCGCATCGCCAACGACACGCCGCTGGCGATCGAGCGCGCCTCGCTATCGACAAGCGTGCTGCCCGATCCGGCGGCGATCGGTTCGTCGCTCTACGCGGCGCTGGAAAAGACCGGCAACAGGCCGGTGCGGGCGGTGCAGCGCATTTCCGCAACCAATCTTGGCGATAGCGACGCGCATCTGCTGGAAGTGCCGCCGGGCATTGCCGGCCTGCATATCGAGCGTATCTCCTATCTGGCGAGCGGCAAGGTGATCGAGTTCACCCGCTCCATCTACAGGGGCGACGCTTATGATTTCGTCGCCGAACTCCGGCTGAGCGGGCCGGGCGAAGAGGGCCGGCCATGAGCGCAACAACGACCCATATGCGGCGCGAGATCGAGGAGATCCCGGAGGCCACCGCCCGCCTGCTTGACGGCTCGGCCGCGGTGCTGACGGAGGCCGGACGCGGCATTCGCGAGCGCGATCCGAATTTCGTCGTCACCGTGGCGCGCGGCTCGTCCGACCATGCCGCGACCTTCATGAAATATGCCGTGGAGCTGACCGCGGGCCTGGCGGTTGCATCGGTCGGCCCGTCGATCGCCTCGATCTATGGCGCCAAGCTCAAGCTGGGCGGCTCGGCCTGCCTGGCCATCTCGCAGTCCGGCAAGAGCCCGGACATTGTTGCAATGGCGCAAGCGGCGCGGGCCGGCGGGTCGCTGACCGTCGCCATCACCAACACCGCCGATTCGCCGCTCGCGCGAGCCTCGGATTACGCCATCGATATCTTGGCCGGACCGGAGCTCAGCGTCGCGGCGACCAAGACCTTCGTCAATTCGGCGGTCGCCGGCCTCGCCTTGATGGCGCACAGCACCGGCGACGACAAGTTGCTCGCCGCACTCGCCCGCCTGCCGGAGCATTTTCGCAAGGCGATCGCTTGCGACTGGATGGCGCTGGCTGGGGCACTCGAGACGCAAAAATCGCTGTTCATCCTTGGCCGTGGCCCGTCGGCGGCGATCGCCAACGAGGCGGCGCTGAAATTCAAGGAAACCTGCGCCATGCATGCCGAGGCCTATAGCGCCGCCGAAGTCATGCACGGCCCGCTGGCGCTGGTCGGTACCGGCTTCCCGGTCCTGGCACTTGCCGCTCGCGATGCATCCGAACCGTCGGTGGCCGATGCCGCCGATAGCCTGGCCGGCAAGGGCGCCGCCGTCTTTGTGACGTCGGACAAGGCAAAGAGCGCGCGGCCGCTGCCGCATGTCGCCACCGGTCATCCGTTGACCGACCCGCTAACGCTGATCGTGTCGTTCTATGGTTTCGTCGAGGCCTTTGCCCGCCATCGCGGCCTCGACCCCGACACGCCGCCTAATCTGCGCAAGGTGACCGAAACCCTATGAGCGACCGTTTTGCCCTGACTGGCGCCCGGATTTTCGATGGCGACGACTGGCACGACGATGCGGCGCTTGTCGTGCGCGACGGCCTCGTCGAGGCCATTGTTGCCGCCGGCGCCATTCCATCCAATGTTGCGCGTATCGAGACCGGCGGCATGCTGGCGCCTGGCTTCGTCGATCTGCAGGTCAATGGCGGCGGCGGCGTCATGCTCAACGATCATCCCGACGTCGCCTCGATCGAGACCATCTGCCGGGCGCACGCGCCCTTCGGCACGGCGGCGCTGTTGCCGACGCTGATCACCGACACGTCCGACATTACCGCCGCGGCGGTTGCCGCCGGAGCCGCAGCGGCACAGAGGAAGGTGCCGGGCTTCCTGGGCCTGCATCTCGAAGGGCCGCATCTGTCGATCGCCCGCAAGGGCGCGCATGACCCGGCCCTGATCCGGCCGATGCTAGTTGCCGACCAGGCGATGCTGATCGCCGCACGGAAAAACCTGCCGGTGCTGCTGACGACGGTGGCGCCCGAATCCGTCGAGCCCCGTCAGGTGTCGGCGCTCAGCAAGGCCGGCATTGTCGTCAGCATCGGCCATTCCGATGCCGGCTATGCCACGGCTCGCACCTTTGCCGAGGCCGGCGCAACGGTGGTCACCCATCTGTTCAACGCGATGAGCCAGATCGGCAATCGCGAGCCGGGGCTGGCGGGCGCGGCAATCCATACCGGCACATTCTATGCCGGGATCATCGCCGACGGTATCCATGTCGATCCGGCCACCATGGCCATCGCCTTGCGCGCCAAGCAGGGGCCGGGCAAGATCCTGCTCGTCACCGACGCCATGGCGACGATCGGTACCGACATGACCTCGTTCACGCTGAACGGCCGCACTATCCACCGCAAGGATGGCAGGCTGACACTTGCCGACGGCACGCTGGCGGGCGCGGATCTCGACATGATTTCCGCGGTGCGCTTCGTGCACCGGGTCGTCGGCCTCGACCTCGACGAAGCCTTGCGCATGGCCTCGCTCTATCCGGCGCAAGCGATCGGTCAGTCGCACCGGCTCGGGCGCTTCGCCAAAGGCACCGCCGCCAACATCGTTTCGCTGTCGGACGATCTGGACGTGAAAAGCGTCTGGATCGACGGCGCCAAGGTTTTTGCAGCCAACACTATCCCTCCGGCTTAGCCGGCTTTGGACGTATAGAGGTCCTTGTATGCTTCGCGCAGCAGGTTCTTCTGCACCTTGCCCATCGTGTTGCGCGGCAGTTCGTCGACGAAGACCACCCGCTTCGGATGCTTGTACCTGGCGAGGCGCCCGGCGATGGCCTCGATGATCCCTGCGGCGCTGATGGCCGAGCCCGGCGCCCGTACCACGACAGCGGTGACGCCTTCGCCGAAATCCGGATGGGCAACGCCGATGACAGCGCTCTCGGCGACACCAGGCAGCGCGTCGATCTCGCTCTCGACTTCCTTTGGGTAGATATTATAGCCGCCGGAAATGATCAGGTCCTTGCCGCGGCCGACGATGTGGACATAGCCGTCGGCATCGATCAGCCCGAGATCGCCGGTGATGAAGAAACCATCGTCACGGAATTCGGCCCTGGTCTTTTCGGGCATGCGCCAGTAGCCGCAAAAGACGTTCGGGCCCTTGACCTCGATCATGCCGACCTCGCCCCGGGCAAGTGTTTCGCCGCCATCGGGATCGGCGATGCGCAGGGAGACGCCGGGCAGGGGAAACCCGACCGTGCCGGCACGCCGCTCGCCATCATAGGGGTTCGACGTGTTCATGTTGGTCTCGGTCATGCCGTAGCGCTCGAGGATGGCGTGGCCGGTGCGCTCGCGCCAGGCTCTGTGCGTCTCGGCCAAAAGCGGCGCCGAGCCGGAAATGAACAGGCGGATGTTTTTCGCCGCTTGCCGGTTCAAACCGTCCTGCTGCAGCAGGCGGACGTAGAATGTCGGCACGCCCATCAGGACGGTGGCGCGCGGCAGCAGCGAGACGATGCGGGCCGGGTCGAATTTGGTTTCGAACAGCATCGAGGCGCCGGCCATCAGGACGACATTGGTGGCGACGAAAAGGCCATGCGTGTGGAAAACCGGCAGCGCGTGAATCAGCACGTCTGCGGCAGTGAAGCGCCAGAGGTCGACCAGCACCCGCGCATTCGAGGCGAGGTTTTCGTGGCTGAGCATGGCGCCTTTCGAACGGCCTGTGGTCCCGGACGTGTAGAGGATCGCAGCAAGGTCGTCCGGTCCGCGCGCCACATCGTGGAAGTCCACGGCCGCCTCAGAGGCGCGGTCGGTCAACGAACCCTCGCCCTTGCTGCCGAGTGTCGCGACCGCAGCGCCCGAGGCCTGCGCCAAAGCGCCGATCTCAGTCACTCGCGCCGGGTCGCAGACGATCAGTCGTGGCTCGGCATCCCTGAAGAAATAGTCGAGCTCGGCCAGCGTATAGGCGGTGTTGAGCGGCAGGAAGATCGCGCCGGCACGCAGGCAGGCGAGATAGAGGAAAATGGCCTCGGGGCTCTTCTCGACCTGAACGGCGACGCGGTCGCCGGCTTCGACGCCCAGCTGCGACAGCGCATGTGCCAGTTGAGCGGAGCGCGCCAGCATTTCGCCATAGCTGATCGAGCGCCCATCCTCTGCCTCCATCAAAAGGCGTTCGGGCGCGGGCACCCGGGCACGGAAAGCATCGAACAGATGGTTGCTCATGTTTCCCCCGAGCCGCGGTTTCCGGGCCAGGCGGCAGCGGTCAGCCGGCCGCCTTGTCCGCCGCTGCCCTGATTGCCTCGATATTTGCCCGATAGGCCTCGACGCTGCCGCCCTTGAAAATGGCCGCACCGGCGACCAGCACGCTGGCGCCGGCGGCAGTGACCAGGGGCGCCGTTTCAGGCGAAATGCCGCCGTCGATCTCGATCCGGATCTGCCTGGCACCGATCAGCGCCTTCACCCGCTTCACCTTGTCGACGATCGCCGGAATGAAAGCCTGGCCGCCGAAGCCAGGATTGACCGTCATGATCAGGACCAGATCAAGCCGGTCGAGCACGTATTCGATCATCGTTTCCGGTGTCGCCGGGTTGAGCGACACACCGGCCTTCTTGCCAAGGTTTTTGATCGTCTGCAGCGAGCGATCGAGATGCGGCCCGGCTTCGGCATGCACCGTGATGCCGTCGCAGCCGGCCTCGGCGAAGGCGGCCAGATAGGGGTCGGCGGGGGCGATCATCAGATGGCAGTCGAAGAAGGCCTTGGTGCGATTGCGGATCGCCTTGATCACCGGTGGCCCGAACGTGATGTTCGGGACGAAATGCCCGTCCATGACGTCGAGATGGATCCAGTCGGCGCCGGCCGCCGCCACCGCCTCGACCTCGTCGCCGAGCTTCGAGAAATCGGAAGCCAGCACCGATGGCGCGATCAGGGTTTTTTTGCTCATGGTGCGGCCTTCCTGAACGCCTCAGTTTACAGACCCTCTGTATCGACTGCCTAGACCATGAGTGCGGAAAGTGGAAGCCGGTTTGTCCTTCCGCCGACGCCACGGCTTCAGGTTTGCGCTGCCCTTTCATCTGCCCGCCAAAGAAAAAACCCGCCGGACCGCTCCGGCGGGTTTGGGTGACGCGAACCATCACCGTTTGAAGTTCCGTGCGCGATCCTATTGCTCGAGCTGCGGCTTGCGCCTTGGCACGACCTGCTGAAGAACCTTTGGATTCAGCAGCAGGTTCGGGTTGCGGATCGGCTGGCACTGGCCATTGATCGGCCGCGCGCCAGGTGCGCATTCCAGCCGTGGTTTGCGGCAGGCGCCGTCGCGCAGCTCTGTCCCACGCGGGCAGACGCAGACGCCACGCTTGTTGTGGACCTGACCAGGTATCGGGCACTCCACCACAACAGGCTTCTTGCGCCTGCAGGCATTGCCTTGCACTTCCGTGCCCTTCGGGCAGACGCAATCGCCGTTGGCATCGTGGATCTGGCCACGGATCGTGCACTGCTCGGGCTTTGGCCGGATTGGCCGGCAGGCATTGCCTCTGACTTCGGTGCCCCGCGGGCAGACGCAATCGCCAGCGGCGTCGTGGATCTGGCCACGGATCGTGCACTGCTCGGGCCTTGGCTGGATTGGCCGGCAGGCATTGCCTCTGATTTCCGTACCCCTCGGGCAGACGCAATCGCCAACAGCGTTGCGGATCTGGCCAGGAATGGTGCACTGCTCAAGCTTCGGCTGGATTGGCCGGCAGGCACTACCCCTGACTTCGGTGCCCCGCGGGCAGACGCAATCGCCGGCAGCGTCGTGGATCTGGCCGCGGATCGTGCACTGCTCGGGCTTGGGCTCTTTCCCCACGCAAGCGCCGTTTTCCAGTTCGGTTCCGCGCGGGCAGACGCAGTGTCCGTCTTCGGTACGGATCTGGCCTTTGAGCAGAACGCAAGGTCTTGGCTTCGGCACGATGACCGTGCCGCCGCCGGACGAGCATTGGCCGTTGCGGAAGGTGGTGCCTGGCGGGCAGACGCAGTTGCCGGCGTCGTTCATGACGAAGCCTGCCGAGCATTCCTTCTTCACCTCATTCCTGATGGTGAAGGGATGACAGGCATAGGCCTTGCCGCGATCGCCCTGCACGTTGGCCGCACCGCGGGACAACACGTCGCCCGCGCCTTGCACCGGCGTGTTCGGAGAAAGCACGCCGACGCAGTTCTGGCCATTGACCGTGCCCTGCAGAGTGGCCAGGCGGCCGTCGTCGGGAATGGTCACGATCACATTGTGCACGTGGCTTTCCCCGGCGCCAAGCGTCAAGTTGGCGATGCAGGATAGCGGCAAGGTTGCCGGCTCCGGCGAGCAGCCAAAGGGCGGATCGATCGAGGTGATCGCAACGCCTTCCAGCCGGCCGAGGCCTTCGACGCCGATGGCATCGCCGATGCGAACCGGACCGGAGAAGGCGCTCGCGCCATCGTTCGTGATGGTGATCTCGAACGAGCAGGGTTGGCCGGGCTGGCATTCGGCGTCGCCGGTCTTCTCGACGCGGATGATCGAGGCGCCGCCGCCCTTGGCGCAGGCCCGGCCGATCGGATAGACGATGTCATCCCCCGGAGCCGGGCCGTAGGAGCCGCGTGCGCAGTTTTCGAATTCGCCACCCGCGGCAACCGTCACGTCGAAATGCCGGCTGGTTCCAGGCGTCATGACGGCGCCGGGAATCTGGCAGGACAGCGCATTGGCCGGAACCGGTCCGCAGGCCCATTCCGCGCCGTCTGGGGTGACGGTCTGGATCTGGACCGGCGCCCCGCCGGCTATCAGCGTTGCGGCATCGTTGACCCGCACCGGACCGGTCGGGGCAGCGGTGCCCAGGCTGATGACGGCAATACGGCAGGAAACGGCCGCAGCGCCGGCCAGCGAACCATTGCACACCTTGGTGATGCGCAGGGCTGGCTGGCCGCCATTCGGATGACGGATGCGTTCCTTGGCGCAGGCCCTGTTGTTGGTGATGTCGTTCTCACCGGGAATGGCCTTCACCTCGGCGCAGTTCTCGACGGTATCGGGCCGGTAATTGGCCGGCATCACCGCCCTGACGAAGATCGGCGTCGAGGCGCCAGGCAACAGCACGATGCCGGCATTGTCGCAGCGGAACTGGCCGGGGCCGTTCGGTCCGCATGTCCATGGCGGCGTCGGGCCGAAGGTCGAGGATGCCGGCACGCCGCCCGGATAGGTATCGACGACCGTCAGCGGCCCGTTATAGGGGACGCTGCCATTGTTGATAATGTCGATCACGAAGGTGCAGACGCCATCGGCCGAACAGAATTCGGTGCGGGCGCGCTTCTTCAGGATCAGGTCGACCTTCTTCTCCACCGGCGGCCGGCAATCGCGGTCACGATCGCCACGCCGGCAGACCGGGATCGAAGCACAGCCGCGATCGTTTTGCTGGTTGCCGAAAAGCGGCTTGCCGCTGGCCCCGTAATTATAGGTGGCGCAGTTGCGCAAGACGCTGCCTCGCCAGCCTGCGGCCGGCTTGAAGCCGAGCTCGAGGTCGACAGAGGCACCCGGATTGAGCGTGGTTACCGGATGAGTACAAATCATCGGGGTGGTTCCAGGCGCGCAGACCCAGGGCGGGTTCGGCCCTGAATCGAGGATGGAGCCGGCCGGCGGGGTGACTTCGTCGAGCACGATCTTGCCGTGGTAGGGTGCATCGCCGACATTGGTGACCCTGATGGTGAAGTCGCAGCCGCCGTCCATCGTGCAACGTTGCACGTCGGCGCGCTTTTCGACTTTCAGATCCGGTTCCTTGTCCTTCGGCGGGCAGCGCTGATCACGCGGGATGACGATGTCGATGGTCTGCGTGCAGCACAGGCCCCAGCCCTCCTTCGGGCCGGCATAGGTTTCGATGCCGGTGACGATGATGTGGATAACGTCGCCGGGTGAAGCGCCGACGATCTTCCAATTGAGCACACCGCCGCCGGCCGGCACCAATTGCGTGTCGGGAATGATGGTGATGCCGGGTGTCGTCGTCGAAAGCTGCACCCATTTGCCGGCCATTTCTGGGCCGACCGGCATGTGGTAGATGAAGGCGCCGCCGCCGGGCACGCAATCAACCGTGCCGCGCTCCACCTTGAAGCATTCCTTGCCGGGAGGTGGAGGCGGCGGGTTGCACCTGGTGACGTCGATCTTGATCGAGGTCTTTACACCCGTGAGGTAATTGCCGTCGTCCGGCTTGCCCGGGTCCTGCGACGGGATTTCGATGCCGGCGCCGCGTTCGCGGCTCACCTTGACCATGCCCTGGTTGTGAACGATCGTCGGCGACGGAAACGCCGCATGATCGATGTTGGCGGTGATCTGGAACGTGATGACGCGCTCGTTCGCAGCGCCGACGCCGTCGAGATCGCCGGCGGAAATCCGGAAATCGGACACCGTCGCGGTATCGTCCGGGCCAGCCGAACTGCTGATCGCAGCGCCGGGCAGCGGTCCGCCCGACGCATCGGTGCCGTCGCCGGTCACATGTACGCCGACGATGCGCAGGCCGTGCGGGAGCTGGTCCCTGAAATCGAGCCTGACCTTTTTCAGCATGGCCGCGACGCCCGGGCTGGCAAAACCCTGCGGATTGCCGCGCAAGCCAAAGCTCAGCGAGTATACGACATAGTCGCAGCCTCGCTGGGTGCCTTTCTTGGTGAAGAAGGGCACGATCCGGCCCGGCTCTGGATTGACGATACGAGGATTGTCGAAATCGAGCTTGGTATCGGGAATGACTGTGACCGAACCGGCAGGCTTGACCTTGGCCGGAGCAAGGTCTTCAGCGAAGCCTTGCAGCGGGCTCAGCATGGCGACCGCGATACCGGCCGCCATCAGCCAGCGCGCGCCGCGCCTGGCGAGTGACAGGGGTTTCATGATGGTCTCCATGACGAATGATTGTTTGCCGGTTGATTGGCTGCTCGTCGCAGGCGGGAAAAGTGCAAGATTGCTCATCTTCCCCTCCTCACGGTTCGCAGCTGACGGCTGGGGTTCTGAGCGGCAACGTCATCTTGCAGCAAGGGTAGTAGCCAGCCTTGTCGCGGTCGGACTGCCTGTAGAAGCAGAGCCCGACATCGACCCTGTCGCCAGGATAATGGCCGGTGATGCCGATCGTGAATGGCGCGCCGGGTGCATGCGACAGAGGTGAAGTCACCCCGACGCCAGGCGTCCTGGACAGAGCCTTGATCGAATCGCCGCCGAAGCCGGCATGGTCATTGAGATAGAGATTGGCCTCGAGGCCGGAGGGCGTGCAGAAATACCTGACATCCTCGACGTCGAGGCAAGGAGGCAGATTGCCGGGAGGCGGGAAGTCCGGCGGATAGAACGGTGGCAGATAGCCGCCCGGCACCTGCTCGTAATAGCCGGCACGGCCTTCGCAGGGGCGCCAGACCTCGACGTCGCCGACATGGCCCTCGACTTCCGGGTCTTCGAAATAAGTGTCGAAGTCGACGAACCACGAGCCGAAAGGCGGCACGTTGGCCGGCTTGACCAGCGCCGTCGGCGTGATCTGCACGCCGTGCACGGCAAGCGGCCCGCCGGCAGCGAGTTGTTCGGCAAGCTCCGGGTTGTCGCGTAACTTGTCGCCGGTATCGACCAGCGTGTCGGTGCAGACGCCGCTATCGAGATTGCCTTCGGCATCGTAGCCATATTGCAGGTCGAGGCCGCCGGCCGACTGCCGGTTGTCTTGCGGGAAGCCGACCGCATATTCCTGCGGCACTTCCACCCAGGCCGATTCGGTCGCCGGATCGTCCGGATTTTCGCGCCAGTAGCGCATGACCTCACCCTTGCCGGAATCGGCGAACTGGCTGTAGTCGTAGCGGTTCTCCGCCGGGCCGCGCTGGGCCAGGTACATGAAGCCCTTGTTGTCGAAGGCGATGTCGGTGACCGCGTAATCCTTGTCGGCCTTGACCGTCAGTTCCCAGCGCGGGTCGCCGGCGAAACTGCCGTCGCCGGCAATGCCCACCGACCAGATCTCCGCCTTTTCCCCGACCGAGTAGTAGAGCCGGCCGCCACGATAGGCGACCGACCAGACGCGGCGCTCGTCCTGTGTGTAGCCCCAGCTGTCGGGGTCCTCGCTGTCGAAGGCAGCACCCTGGATGTCCATCACCGAGCCGTCGTCGGCAACGGCGGCAAGCCCGTGCGCCGGGCGGCCGGCTATGCCGTGGTCGAACGTGTCGAGCAGCGCGCCATTGGCGTCGATGCGGTGGATGAGACCGGTGTCGAGATCGCTGGCGAAGAACTGGCGGTGGATATTGTCGAAAGTGACGTCGCCGATGCCGGGGCCGCTATTGGCGTCGATATCGGCGAATCTCGAGACAGCGCCCGTGATGCCGTCGATCTTCCAGATCGTTCCGGGGCCGCCGCCGTTCTCGGTGCCGAACTGGCCCTCCATGAAGACCGCGTCAGCCGAGCCGCGGCGCTGCCGCTCCGATCGGCCATCGGCATCGCCGTCTGGTGTGACGATGCGGATGCCGTTCAGCGACGTGGCGCCGGCATAGAGGTTTGGAATGGCCGAGGGAACGCCGTCGCGCACGCCGTCGTCATAGGCGATGCCGAACACCTGGCCGATTTGTCCGGCCGTGACCTCGAACGGTGGCGGGGTGAATACCAATTGGCCAGACGCCGGCCCGCCCAGCCTTGAGACGTCGAAGACGCGCAAGGTCGCGCGCGCCGTGTCGATGAAGGTTTCGTCGACGGGATCGACGCCCGGTGGCAGGCCTTCCTCAAAATTGGGGATGATGGTGCCGGAGAATCCGGTCATTGCCATCGAGCCGGGATAGATGATCCGGGTTTCCTGAGCCTGGGCCGAGCCGCAGAGCCAGAGCCCAGCGGCGAGCGCCAAGACCGACAATCCGCTGGCAGCCTGGCCGCTGGCAGCCTGGATGGCGCGGCGCAAACGGCCGGCGCGAGAGCGCACCAACGCGCCGTGGTCGCAAGACATGGATCTCCCCCCACAGGTCATGGGAGAAACATCCGGTCCCGGCGCGCAAATCAGGGCAAGGCGCGGCGTTCCAGCACGTTCATCCCTGATCGAATTGTCTGCTTTCCTCAACGTCACGATACGCTTGCGTCCGCGCAGGGTCAACGGAACCAGCGAAAAGCCCAGCGCATCGACCCGGTCCCGAAGGCGATAGTCGCGCTGAGCTCCTGCTGTTCCCGTAGACCATGGAGCCTCTGGATCTGCGGTCATGGGGTTTTCCTTTCCGGGGCCGCACGACGCGGCACCTGAGCGTCAGTCGCGGGGCGAGGCGAAAAGGTTCATGGGCCGGGGGCCGGGCCGGCTGGATCACCGCCGGAAAATACCGGCCTGCCGGTCCCGAATCCGATCAACCGCGATGAATGGTGAACGCCTTGCGCAGAATGCTTGCGCGTCACGCAGCCTGTTCTTATATACGCGCCAAGCCGTCCAGCGCCGAATGCCGGTTGCCGGAGCGGAATTTCTTGTGAACAGGGGCTTTCGTCGGAACGCCTGTACGGGTCCTGAGAGCCTGCTTAGCGGAGAGATTAGAACAATGGCAAAAGTAATCGGTATCGATCTGGGAACAACCAACTCCTGTGTCGCCATCATGGATGGCAAGGAATCCAAGGTCATCGAGAATGCGGAAGGCGCCCGCACAACCCCTTCCATCGTCGCCATCAACAGCGACGGCGAGCGCCTCGTCGGCCAGCCGGCCAAGCGCCAGGCGGTTACCAATCCTGAAAACACCATTTTCGCGGTCAAGCGCCTGATCGGCCGCCGCTACGACGATCCGGTGACGGAGAAGGACAAGAAGCTTGTCCCCTACAAGATCGTCAAGGGCGACAATGGCGACGCCTGGGTCGAGGCCGGCGGCAAGAAGCAGTCGCCCAGCCAGATCTCGGCGATGATCCTGCAGAAGATGAAGGAAACGGCGGAGGCCTATCTCGGCGAGAAGGTCGAGAAGGCGGTCATCACCGTTCCGGCCTATTTCAACGACGCCCAGCGCCAGGCGACCAAGGATGCCGGCAAGATCGCCGGCCTCGAAGTGCTGCGCATCATCAACGAGCCGACGGCGGCCGCGCTTGCCTATGGTCTCGACAAGAAGGAAGGCAAGACGATTGCCGTCTATGACCTTGGCGGCGGCACGTTCGATATTTCGGTGCTCGAAATCGGCGACGGCGTGTTCGAGGTGAAGTCGACCAATGGCGACACCTTCCTCGGCGGCGAGGATTTCGACATGCGTCTGGTCGAATATCTGGCGGCCGAGTTCAAGAAGGAACAGGGCATCGACCTGCGGAACGACAAGCTCGCCCTGCAGCGCCTCAAGGAAGCGGCTGAAAAGGCCAAGATCGAGCTGTCGTCCACCACGCAGACCGAAATCAACCTGCCCTTCATTACCGCCGATGCCACCGGCCCCAAGCATCTGACGCTGAAGCTGACGCGGGCGAAGTTCGAGAGCCTGGTCGAGGATCTCGTCCAGCGCACGATCGATCCATGCAAGGCGGCGCTCAAGGATGCCGGCCTGAAGGCCGGCGAAATCGACGAAGTCGTCCTGGTCGGCGGCATGACCCGCATGCCCAAGATCCAGGAGATCGTGAAGCAGTTCTTCGGCAAGGAGCCGCACAAGGGCGTCAACCCGGATGAGGTCGTCGCATTGGGCGCCGCCATCCAGGCCGGCGTGCTGCAGGGCGACGTCAAGGACGTGCTGCTGCTCGACGTGACGCCGCTGTCGCTCGGCATCGAGACGCTGGGCGGCGTGTTCACGCGGCTGATCGAACGCAACACGACGATCCCGACGAAGAAGAGCCAGGTGTTCTCCACGGCCGAGGATTCGCAGTCGGCGGTGACCATTCGCGTCTTCCAGGGCGAGCGTGAAATGGCCGCCGACAATAAGGCGCTCGGCCAGTTCGATCTGGTCGGCATCCCGCCGGCGCCGCGCGGCGTGCCGCAGATCGAGGTCACCTTCGACATCGACGCCAACGGCATCGTCAACGTCTCGGCCAAGGACAAGGGCACCGGCAAGGAGCACCAGATCCGCATCCAGGCGTCTGGCGGCCTTTCGGATGCCGACATCGAGAAGATGGTCAAGGACGCCGAGGCCAATGCCGAAGCCGACAAGAAGCGGCGCGCGCTGGTCGAGGCCCGCAACCAGGCCGAGGCGCTGGTGCATTCCTCGGAGAAATCGCTGAAGGAATATGGCGAGAAGGTTTCCGAGGCCGACCGCACGGCGATATCAGATGCGATCGCGGCGCTGAAGACCGCTGCCGAAGGCGACGATGTGACCGAGATCGAGGCCAAGACGCAGACGCTCGCCGAAGTCTCGATGAAGCTCGGCCAGGCCATGTACGAGGCTTCGCAGAAGGAAGCCGCCGAGGCCGACGCCAAGGCTGATGCCGCTAAGGACAGTGACGTCGTCGATGCCGATTTCGAGGAAATCGACGAAGACGACGAGAAGAAGAAGTCGGCCTGAACCGCCTGACGGTACAGGTAAGGAAAAAGCCCGGCGCGCAGCCGGGCTTTTTTGCAACCCTTTACCGGAAAAACGCGGAACTGCCCGAAAAAATGCGGACAAAGCCTCGTAGACACTGGCATCCCGGCTCCATCACACCTAAATCGGAACAGCGTGCCGGCAAACGACGCAACGATGCTTCAAGACGTTGAATATCCGGACTGCGGGAAAACATGAAAGCTGATTTTTACGAAACGCTGGGCGTGCAAAAGGGCGCCGACGAGAAGGAGCTCAAGAGCGCTTTTCGCAAGCTCGCCATGCAGTTCCATCCCGACCGCAACCCAGGCGACCATGCCTGCGAGCACAAGTTCAAGGAAATCAACGAAGCTTACGAGACACTGAAGGACCCGCAGAAGCGCGCCGCCTATGATCGCTTCGGCCACGCCGCCTTCGAGCACGGCGGTATGAATGGCGCGGCGCAAGGCTTTGGCGCTGGCGGCTTCGCCGACATTTTCGAGGACATTTTCGGCGACATGATGGGCGGGCGCCAGCGCCGCTCGTCCGGCGGCCGCGAGCGCGGCGCCGACCTGCGCTACAATATGGAAATTACGCTGGAAGAGGCATTTTCCGGCAAGACCGCGCAAATTCGCGTGCCGGCCTCGATCTCCTGTTCGGAATGCTCGGGCAGCGGCGCCAAGCCCGGCACCCAGCCCGTCACCTGCTCGATGTGCAACGGCCACGGCAAGGTGCGCGCCACGCAAGGCTTCTTCTCGATCGAGCGCACGTGCCCGCAATGCCAGGGGCGCGGCCAGACCATCAAGGATCCGTGCCCGAAATGCGCCGGCCAGGGCCGTGTCACCGAGGAGCGCTCGCTGTCGGTAAACATCCCTGCCGGCATCGAGGATGGCACCCGCATCCGGCTGGCCAATGAGGGCGAGGCCGGCCTGCGCGGCGGCCCGTCGGGCGATCTCTACATCTTCCTCGCGGTCAAGCCGCACGAATTCTTCCAGCGCGACGGCGCCGATCTTTATTGCAAGGTGCCGATCTCGATGACGACGGCAGCGCTTGGCGGCTCGTTCGAGGTGACGACACTGGACGGTACCCAGACGAAGGTGAAGGTGCCGGAAGGCACTCAGAACGGTCGCCAGTTCCGCCTCAAGGGCAAGGGCATGCCGGTGCTGCGCCAGCCCAATGTCGGCGATCTCTATATCCAGACCGCGGTCGAGACGCCGCAGAACCTTTCGCGCCGTCAGCGCGAATTGCTGGAGGAATTCGAGCAGCTTTCCTCAAAGGACAATTCGCCTCAGTCGAGCGGATTTTTCGCACGCATGAAGGACTTTTTCGAAACGTTCGGCGAGCACTGAAGCTGATCCCTGGAAACGCTTCCCGAGCGTGATCAACACCTTATCCGGGGATTCGCCTTGTCTTGCACCTCGTAACTGCTAAGTAGCATGCGAGGGAGCGTTGAGGAGGACTTTCGATGACGCGTAGTCCCGGACTGCGAAAGACGCTGGCAGAAAAGTTCGACGACGAGTTGAAGTTCTTCAAGGGCTGGATCGACAAGCCGAAGGCGGTCGGTTCGATCGTCCCGACCAGTTCCATCACCGCGGGCAAGATGGCCTCGATCGTCGATCCGACATCCGGCCTGCCGGTGCTCGAGGTCGGGCCCGGCACAGGCGTCATCACGCGCGCCATCCTCGCCCAGGGCATAAAGCCTGAAAACCTCTACGCGGTCGAATATTCCACTGATTTCGTGCGCCATCTGCGCCAGCTTTATCCAGGCGTCAACGTCATCGAGGGCGACGCCTTCAATCTCGACGCGACGCTCGGCGACAAGCGCGACCTGATCTTCGATTCGGTGATATCGGGTGTGCCGCTGCTCAATTTTCCGGTCGCGCAGCGCATCGCCTATGTCGAGAGCCTGCTCGACCGCATCCCGGCAGGCCGGCCGATCGTGCAGCTGACTTACGGGCCGCTGTCGCCGATCCCGCCCGGCCGCGGCGACTATACGGTCGAGCATTTCCATTTCGTCATCCGCAACATTCCGCCGACGCAGCTGTGGATCTACCGGCGCGGGGCCGCTTGAATTGAAGCGTTGGGTTTGAATAGCATTTGTCATATACCCATCGGGTGACAAGGCAGACCCATGGCTGTGATCCCGAAAATTCTTGTCTTCGCCGGTTCGGTGCGCAACGGCGCCTATAGCGGCAGGACCGCCGACGTGGCGCAGAAGGAACTTGCCATGCAGGGCGCCGAGGTGACCCGCATCTCGCTTGCCGACTATCCACTGCCGATCCTCGACCAGGATTTGGAAAAGGACGAAGGTATTCCCGAAAACGCCGTCAAGCTCGGCCGGATGATCGCCGCCCATGACGGGCTGCTGATCGCGACGCCCGAATATAACGGCTCCATTCCGCCGCTGCTCAAGAACACCATCGACTGGGTGAGCCAGCTGCGCAAGGATGGCGGCCGGACGTTCAGGCCGTTTGCCGGCAAGGTCGCCGGCCTCTGCTCGTCTTCCAACGGACCCTTCGCCGGGATACGCTGCATCAACCATCTGCGCGCCGTGCTGGTGCGCTGCCGGATGGAGGTGGTGACACCGGAGTGTTCGGTGCCGGAGGGCGGCAACGCCTTCGACGACGAGGGCAACTTCAGGGATGAGAGACTACACCAATCGATGGAGCACCTATGCCGCACGCTGATCGAAACCTCGCGCATGCTGTCGACGCGGATCGAGGCATGATCCCGGACGCCGCGCACGCCGACACAATGCAGGAAAGGCTGATCGTCGGCCTCGACCTGCCGACGCTGAAGGAAGCCGAGAAGGCGGTGCGCGAGCTCGACGGGATCGTCTCCTTCTACAAGATCGGCTACCAGCTCGCCTTTGCCGGCGGGCTCGACTTCGCCCGCGAGCTGGCCAGCGGCGGCACCAGGATCTTCCTCGACATGAAGCTGCTCGACATCGACAACGCGGTAGCCAAGGGGGTCGACAACATCGTCAAAATGGGCATGAGCATGCTGACCATCCATGCCTATCCGAAGACGATGAAGGCGGCGGTCGAGGCTGCGAAGGGCAGCGACCTTTGCCTGCTGGGGGTCACTGTGCTGACCTCGATGGACGAGCAGGACGTGATCGACGCCGGCTATGAGTATGATCCGCATACGCTGGTGCTGAGGCGCTCCGAGCAGGCGCTGCATGCCGGCATGGGAGGCATCGTCTGCTCGGCCGAGGAAGCGGAGGCGGTGCGCCGCATCGTCGGCCCCGACCTGGCCGTCGTGACGCCGGGAATCCGGCCGAAGGGCAGCGACCATGGCGACCAGAAACGCGTGGTGACGCCGGCGCAGGCGATCCGCAACGGCTCCAGCCACCTCGTCGTCGGCCGGCCGATCGTCGGCGCGGCCGACAGGCGGGCGGCAGCGGAAGCCATCCTCGATGAAATGCGCTCGGCCTAAGGACCAATTCCGAAACTCTACTCCGGCGGCCGTCTGGCGGCGTTTTCTCCGCTTCCGGTGCTCACGTACTTTGAGTACGCTCCGCTCCGGTTCTCGAAAACACCCCCAGCCAACTCGCCGGAGCGACTTTCAAAATCGGTCCGTGCTCTGCCAAAGACCCGGAGAAAAGCCATGCCCAAGGGATACTGGATCGCTCGCGTCGATGTACGCGATGCGGAAGGCTACAAGGACTACGTCGCAGCTGCCAAGCTGGCCTTCGACCGCTTCGGCGCCAAGTTCCTGGCGCGCGGCGGCGCGCATGAGAAGGCAGAGGGGCCGGGCCGCGACCGCAACGTGATCATCGAGTTTCCGTCGCTTGCGGCGGCGCATGACTGCTACCACTCGCCCGAATACCAGCGCGCCGTCGCGATCCGCCAGAAGGTGGCTGACGGCGAAATCGTGCTGGTCGAGGGGATTTAGGCGAGAAGCCGGTTCGTCGCGGTTTCAGCCATCGCATCGGCGAGGCTCAGGCCCCATTGCCGGCGACAGTAATCGCGGAAATCGAAGCAGGGCAGGCCGGGACAGACCTCGAACTCGATGAGGTGCACGCTGTCGTCGGCTTCGATCCGGAAGTCGATGGAAAACACATCCCTCAGGCCAAGCCCGACCATCAAGCTTTCGGCGATGCGACGGATTCTGGCATCGGCTCGAGGCTGGCCGTCGGCGACCGGCAGCAACGCCGGCTCTGCGTATGTTCCCGACGCTTTCGCCGCTGCGCCGGTATTGCCGTAAAGCGCCAGGCTGTCCTGCATGGTCTGGAAATCGCCGCCTGAATCGACAAAGGCGATGCCCAACGCCTCGACGCCGGTATCCGGCTTCAATCCGAGAAAACTGGCCCGCGCGTTGCGCCCGGCGACATAGGGCTGGACCACGACATCGTCGCGATAGGCGGCAAATACGCGCCGGCTAAGCTCCAGCGCATGGCCGAGATCGTCGCAGCGCGAATCCGGCCAGATGCCGATCTTGGCGCCGAGCCGGTTCGGCTTGACGAACCAGCCGGCAGGCGAGGCCGGTGGCGCGACCAGCCAGGCACCGTCGCGGGCAAGGCCCGCCTGCGGCACCGGCAAGCCGAACGCGCCGAGCACGGCGCCCGAACGGAACTTGTCCTGACAGAGCGCGAAAAGCGCATCTTCGGCGCCGATCGTCTTCAGGCCGTTCAGCCGCGCCAGAGCTGGTGCTGCGCCGCCGCGGAAATAGGCAATGCCGTCGGTCAGCGTCCAGACAAGCGTGGTCTTCGGGTCCTCGCTGGCGAGAACGGTCGCGGCATCGTCGAGCGCCACCGGCGCGAAGGTCAGGCGGCGCTTCTGGCAAGCGGTGGCAAGTGCGTCGAATTCAGCAGCGATGTCGGTCGATTGCGCCAGATAGGAGGCGATTTCGGCGGCACGCGCCGGCACATGATTGTCGGCGATCAGCCGATCGAAGCAGGCCTTTTCCGGCTCATAAACCAGGATCAGTTTCGGCTTGCGGGTTGACATGGGTGGGACGGCTCCTGGCAGCACGATTGCCTACCATCGCACGGCGAACGCATTCGGCTTGCGCGGAACCGACGTCGATCGGACGCCTGCACGACAGCAAGTGCACCATGTTCTTGTTTGACCATGATCTTTCCCGAACCAAAGGTTCAGGATCATGGTCAGCCAATCAGCACGCGTGGCTCGAAGCGACCATTGACCGGAATGTCGAGCATAAACGTCAGGCCGGCTTGCGGGTCGAGCAGGCGCTGCTTCTCGCTCTTGCCCGACCAGGCGGAGGTGACCGCGAGCCGGTCGGCATTCCTGCCGACGAAAGCCGGACAGGACGGTTGCGTGACCGGCATCGCCACCGAGCGGACAAGCTTGCCGTCGGGCCCATAGGCTTCGACGACGCTGCCGCCCCAGCAGGCGTTCCACAATATGCCGTCGCGGTCGAGCACCGAACCATCGATATAGCCCTTGGCCGAACGGTGGTCGACGAAGACCTTCGGTTCGCCAACCGGCAGGCCGGTCATCGGATCGCAGCCGACGCGCATCAACAGGCCGGTGCCGGTATCGGTGTAATAGGCAATGGTCCCATCCTCGGAAAAGCAGATAGAATTGGGCACCGTGATATCCGCATAGAGCCGGCGCAGCTCGCCCTTGAAGAACCCGTAGATCGAACCGGCGCCCTTCTCCTCGCCCTTGCCCATGGTGCCGACCCAGAGCGCGCCGCAAGGGTGAACGCGTGAATCGTTCGAGCGGGTGACCGCATTGTCGGCCTCGATCGGCGTGTGCAGCGTCAGCTTGCCGGTCGCGACGTCGCGGACATGCAGGCCGGTCTCGGTGGCGATCAGCTGACGCCGGTCGTCGATGACGGCAATGGCACTGGCCATCTGGTGGAGCTCGTGGATCTTGACCGCACCGCCGGACAGACGCTTTTCCAGGAGCTGGCCGTTGACGATGTCGAACCAGTAGAGCGTGTCGGTCGCAGGGTCATAGCTTGGCCCCTCGCCCAATTGGCAGACATGGTCGGAAAAAACCGAAACGATTGTCTCGCTCATCATGCCACTCCAAACGCCGCGTCCCAGGCCTGAACTGCGGCTTTCGCCCGTGCTGCTACTTCGTCGACGCTCATGCCCGGCTTGAAGAGGCTGGAGCCAAGACCGAAGACGCTGACGCCGGCTGCCTTGTAGCCGGCAAAATCCTTATCCGAAACGCCGCCGACCGCGCCGACCAGCACACTGGCTGGCAGCACCGCGCGCATCGCCGAAATGCCCGCCGCGCCAAGCACGCTTGCCGGGAAGAATTTCAGCGCCGAGGCGCCGAGCCGGATGGCCTGGAATGCCTCGGTCGGCGTGAACACGCCGGGCATTGTCACCATGCCGTACTGCATGGCACGGCCCATGACCTCGGCATCGATATTGGGGCTGACCAGCAGCCGCCCGCCGGCCTTGTGCAGGCCATCGACATCGGCGGCGGTGAGCACCGTGCCGGCGCCGACCAGCGCTGTCGGAGGAAGCGCTTCGACAATGCTGGCGATCGAAACAAGGGGCTCGGGCGAGTTGAGCGGCACCTCGATCGCTTCGATGCCGGCGCCGAAGACCGCCTGGCCGATGGCCACCGCCTCGCTTGGCTTCAGGCCGCGCAGGATCGCGACCAGACCCCGCTCGAGCTTTGGAAAAGGTGCGGTCTCTGTCATGCGGCAACTCCATTTTTGGCGATCATGCCATTTTCGCGCGCGGCTTCGGCAAGGCCGGCACGCACCGCCTCGTCGGCGTCGACCGCCCTGAAAGCGAGCCCGGCAAGGCCGAGCGCCTCGGCATAGAGCGTGCCAAGTGCGCCCGACGCGATCAGCACGACGGGCACAGCGCTTACCCCATAACGGCGATTTGCCGAAGCGATCTCGCCGCCGATCAGCAGGCCCGACAGGCAGGCGGCGGCATCCTCCGGCTTCAGATCCTGCAGCAAGCTGGCGGCGCGGATCGAGAACAGTCTTGAAACGATGTCACCGCCCTCGGCCAGCGCCTTCAGGCACCAGTCCCGGAAAAACGGACTTTCGGGGGCAACCGGCTTCGGCGGCTCGCCCAGCGAATGGCGCAAGATCGAGTGCGCGGCCAGCACAGAGAACAGCTCGCCGGTCGGCCAGGTGCCGAAGCCGGCAACGGAGCCGTCCTCGACCAGCACCCATTTCGAATGGGTGCCGGGCATGCAGACGAGGTGGCGTCCCTTTGCCGGCAAACCGGCGCCGGCAAGCTGGGTTTCCTCGCCGCGCATGACGTCAGGTGTATCGGCGAGGCGTTGGGCAAGGCCAGGCACGATGCGGATGTCACGGTGCTGGCCGGGGATGTGGGCAGCACCGGCGAGGATAGCGCCTATCGGCGCCGGCACGCTGACATAGGGCGCCTCCAGCCAGCCCTGGCGCGAACCGGCCATGCCGCAAATGATGACCGGCAGCGCCTCGGCTGCACCCATGGCGGCCAGATGCCCTTCGAGAATGGACGCAAATCCTTTGGCCTGGGCGGTGATCAGCCCGTCATCGCCGCGCCGCTCGGCGAGAACCTTGCCGGTGCCGTCGAGCAGCCAGACCCTCATACGGGTGGTGCCCCAGTCGACGGCCGCGACAGACGCCGCCTTGCTCGGTGAGATCACAGGAACCCCCCGTCGACGATCAGCATCTGCGCGGTCAGCATGCGTGAAGCATCCGACGCCAGGAACAGCACGGTGCCGACGATGTCGTCCGGCTGCATCACACGCTTGATGCACTGCTTGGCGACGTGGGCGGCGAGCGCCTCTTCGGTGACCCAGAGCTTTCTCTGCCGCTCGGTGATCACCCAGCCGGGCGCGATCGCGTTGACGCGGATGCCGTCGACGCCGAGCTTGCCGGCAAGACCTTTGGTGAGACCGACGATGCCGGCCTTGGCGGCGGTGTAGGCCGGCATGTCGGGATGGTTGATGAGAAACGACGTCGAGGTGAAGTTGATGATCGAGCCGCCGCCGGCCCGCTTCATGCCCGGCGCCACCGCCTGTGCGCTGAAGAAATGCGGGCGCAGGTTGATGGCATGGTTGTTGTCCCAGAACTCGACCGTGACGTCTTCGACGGCATGACGGTCATCCTGCGCGGCATTGTTGACCAGCACGGTGACGTCGCCATGCGCCTCGGCGGCCTTGGCGACTGATAGCCGCAATGCCTCGATGTCGCGTATGTCGGTCTCGAGATAGAGCGGTCGCCGGCCGAGCTCCTTGTCTAACCGATCGGCCAGCGCCAGGCTCGGATGGTCGGCGATATCGATAAAGGCGACCTTTGCCCCCTGGCGGACAAAACCTTCGGTCAAGGCAGCACCAATGCCGGAGCCGCCGCCGGTGATCAGCACCGAAGCGCCTTCGAGGTCGGCAAAGCGTGCCGATGGCATCATGAATTCTCTCCCGGTCCAATGATCTCGGTCGGCCGGCGCGCATCCTATCCAGCCGTGTCGGGCGGGCAAGGGCGAAAGAGTGGATTGTCAGGACTTATGTCCGACAAAAGGCCGCACGGGCCGCCGATCGATCAACTGCCCAGCCGGACGCGGTACAATTCGACGGCGGCTCCGCTGGTCCCGGCGACCGGCTCAAGCCATTCCGGCACGCTGCCGCGCATCAACCCGGCAAGAAAGCCTGCCGGCGCCTTGGTTGCGAGGAGCTTGCTTTCGGCGCTGCCGGGGCACAACGCGACGAGGCCGACATGATGATCGGCCAGGACCGTCCTGGCATCGGCATCGGACCCAAGGAAGGCATCGAGCACCAGCAGGTTGCCGGCGATGTTGCGATGATAAGGCCCGGCGAAGACGCGATGCCCGGAATAGGCCAGGATCGGCGATCCGAGATTGGAGATTGCCAGCACCGTGGTGCCGGGCAGGCGGCCAAGTGCCGCAAAGGAGGCCATGCGCTGGCAAGCGACATCAGTGCCATTATCGGCCGTGGCGTTGCTGTCGTCGAAGGCCACCGAGGTCGCCGCGGCAGCCCCAGTCCAGACCGCATTCACCGAAACCAGCCAGACGGCAGCCATGCGCAGCGCCACGCCGCGCGATGCGCTGGCCTCGGCCCGTTGACGCCATTTGGCAATCCAGGCGGCAAGCGGGATGACAGCGAAGGCGATCGAGAATGTCGAACCGCGCACCTGCCAGGCGCTGACGATGAACGCCACGACAAGCAGCGAACCGACAAGGCTGTCCTGCCGTCGCCAGCCGCCACGGCCAAGGCGAAGCGCCATCAGCACGAGCGCAATGAGCGGCGTGGCATAGCGCGCGACCACCTCGGCCGGATCCTCGGCGAGCAGTTTGAACAGCGACTGCGCCTCGTCGATGTGATCAAGCCATAGCTCCTTGAGGCGCGGATCGAGATTGGCATAGGGCGCTGCCAGGCATTGCGGAAACAAAAGGACGACGACAGTGCCCAATGCCAGTGCAAGCAGGCCAAGCGAGGCGAACCGCCTCCCGCGCGTGCGGCCGGCCGGCTCGATCGACGCTATCGCCGCAAGGCCGGTTCCGGCAATCGCTGCGACGACGAACTGCACGGTCGAGAAGGCGTCGCATTGCGCCTGACCCCAGGCGGATGGCGCAATGGTGGCGACAAAGACGAGAGCGGACACGCCGGCAAAGCCGAGGCCGAAATCCCTGGCGATCAGCCTCTCGCCATTGGCCTCGAGGGCAAACAGCGTGGCGACAGAGGCGCCGATGGTGGCGACATAAGGCGCGGTTTCCATGCCGACGGCCAGCATCAATCCGGCGCACAGGCCGGAGAGCAATGCCGCCGCCCTGCGCGACGGCGCTTCAAGCAGAAGGCTCAGGCTGGCCATGCTCAGCATCAGCTGGACGTTGTGGTGATCGAGCGCGCCGGGCGAAAAAATGCCAAGGAAATACAGTGCTGCGGCGCCGACGACGACAGCCGGCAGCACAGCGCCGTCACCGGCAAAGCTGCGCGCGGCGCGAGCGGTGAAAAACACGGTCAGGCAGAAGAGCAGCGCCGGCCACAACACTTGAGCGACATTCTCGGCAAGAGCCGCGCTGCCGGTCAGGGCCGATACGGCGATGATGACGGCGGCGATCGGCGCATCGACCAGCCGCGACCAATGCATGACGAAACCGCCTTCCAGGCCCATCCGGTACTGGTGCAGATCGAACCAGCCCTGGCCGGCCAGCATGTCGCGAACTTCGACAAGGCGCAGCAGATTATCGTTGTCGCCGCCGGCATTGGTCAGTTCCGGGAAGCCGGCAAAGGCATTGACGGCAAGCGCCAGCAATATGGCAAGCAGCGCCAGCGCGATATCGGACCTCCAACTGGAGGCGCCATCGTCGGCTGTGCTCATATCAGGACCTTTGGAAGGAATACGGGGCGGTTTAAACCTAGCCTTAACAGCTTCAATAAATAGTAAAGCCGCCCGAGCGAGGCCGGCGTTTGAGCGGCCAGGGGCCTCCTCACAGGGCATCCGGAGACGAAAATGCCACAAGAAGTGCGCCATGAGCCGAGGATCGCCGTGCTGCTGCCTTGCTACAATGAGGAGCTGACGATCGGCGAAGTGGTGCGGCGCTTTCGCGAAACGCTGCCTTCCGCCGCGATCTATGTCTACGACAACAATTCGCGCGATCTGACGGCGCTCCGAGCCCGCGCCGCCGGCGCCATCGTGGTGCGCGAGCCGCGCCAGGGCAAAGGCAATGTCGTGCGCCGCATGTTCGCCGACATCGAGGCCGACATCTACCTGATGGCCGACGGCGACGGCACCTATGCGCCGGAGGACGCGCCGCAACTGATCAACACGCTGCTGACCGAGCGCTCCGACATGGTGGTGGGCACGAGGCGCGGCGTCGTCGACGATGCCGGCAGGACAGGCCACGCCTTCGGCAACCGCATCTTCAACAGCCTCTACAAGCGGCTGTTCGGCTCGGACTTCACCGATATCTTCTCCGGCTACCGCGCCTTCACCCGGCGCTTCGTCAAAAGCTTTCCCGCCGTCTCCGGCGGCTTCGAAATCGAGACCGAAATGTCGGTGCACGCCTCGCAGCTCAAATTGCCGGTCAGCGAGATCGGGCTCGACTATGGCCGCCGGCCGGAGGGCTCCTCGTCGAAGCTGTCGACCTTTCGCGACGGCGCGAAGATCCTGTGGATGTTCGCCATGCTGATGAAGGAGACGCAGCCGCTGCGTTTCTTCGGCGCTTTTTCGGTGTTCTTCCTGGCATCGAGCCTATTTCTGATGGCGCCGGTTCTGATCGAGTTCGCCGAAACCGGACTGGTGCCGCGCATGCCGACCTGGGTACTGTCGGTCGGGCTGCTGCTGCTGTCGATGCTGGCGGCGGTGACCGGGGTAATACTCGATTCGGTGTCGCGCGGCCGGGCCGAGCAGAAGCGCATCTTCTATCTATCGATGCCTTCCGGTCGCGTCGAACGCGAACGCGCAAGCGCGCTCGCGACTTTGAAGGCCGGACCGCGCAAGACCCCGCGGGCGGCTTAGAGCCTAAATGGGACGCTTCGCCCGCTTCATTGTCGCCGGCGGTATCGGCTTCGTCGCCGACGCGGCTGCGCTTTGGCTGGTGCTGACGATAGCGCCACTCGGACCCTTCGCGGCTAGCATCATTTCGATCGGTTTTGCCCTTTCCGTCACCTGGCTGATCAACCGCCACCTGACCTTCTCGCCTTCCAGCCGCGGCGTCGCGCAAGAGGGCGCACGCTATGGCGGCGTCGGCATTGCCACCAGCCTCGTCAATTATCTCGTCTATTGCGCCATGCTGTTTGCGCTGCCGATGGTGTCGCCGCTCATAGCTCTTGCGGTCGCCTCGCTGATTGCCATGGCGCTGTCCTTCCTCGGCTATTCCAAGCTGGTCTTCGACCGCTGAAGGCACATCGCGTTGGGATCTGCGCCAAGCGAAGCGCAGCCTCATCATGACCTTGGCCGATTGGCAGAAGCCGCCGATTTCCTTATATCGCTGTCGTCGATGCATCGGCCCGAAAATCGGAAATCGATTTTCGAAAAGCACGATGCATGGATTGAAAAATGTTGGAGCGTACTTTGTGCATCCAAGTGGATCGCCCCAAGTGCGCCGGAGAGCTGCCATGCCCCTGAAAGTCGCCGTCCAGATGGACCATATCTCCACCGTGTCGATTGCCGGCGACACGTCGTTTGCGCTGTCGCTGGAAGCGCAGCGGCGCGGGCACCAGCTGTTCCACTACACGCCCGACCGGCTGTCGCTGCGCGAGGGCAAGGTGTTTGCCCGTATCGAGGAGATGCAGGTCCGCGACGAGAAGGGCAACCATTATTCGCTGGGCGAAGAAGTCCGCACCGACCTATCGGAGATGGACGTCATCCTTTTGCGTCAGGATCCGCCCTTCGACATGAACTACATCACCACCACGCATATTCTCGAGCGCATCCATCCGAAGACCCTGGTGGTCAACGACCCTGCCTGGGTGCGCAACAGCCCGGAAAAGATCTTCGTCACCGAATTTCCCGACCTGATGCCGGACACGCTGATTACCAAGGACCCGCTCGAGGTCGCCGCCTTCCGCAAGGAGTTCGGCGATATCATCGTCAAACCGCTCTACGGCAATGGCGGCGCCGGTATCTTCCACCTGCATGAGGCCGACCGCAACCTCGCCTCGCTGCTCGAAATGTTCGGCCAGATGTTCCGCGAACCGTACATCGTGCAGCGCTACCTCAAGGAGGTGCGCGCCGGCGACAAGCGCATCATCCTGATCGACGGCGAGCCGGTCGGCGCCATCAACCGCGTGCCGGCCGAGCATGATTCGCGCTCCAACATGCACGTCGGCGGCCGCGCCGAAAAGACCGAGCTGACTGAACGCGAACGCGAGATCTGCGCCCGCATCGGCCCCTCGCTGAAAGAGCGCGGCTTCATCCTCGTCGGCATCGACGTCATCGGCGACTACATGACCGAGATCAACGTGACCTCACCGACCGGCATACGCGAAGTGCAGCGTTTTGGGGGCGCCGACATCGCCAGCCTGTTCTGGGATGCCGTGGAGGAGAAGCGTAACTAGTCTCGCTTCGGGAGCGGCCGCGTTGCAAACCATTGCAGCCGTTGCGTTCACCCGTTCCCCAAATGTTCTTGCCTTCGCCGGGCGATTATATATTTGACAAACCCGGCAGGAGTGTAGGAATATGATCCTCGACAGGCCGGCAACTCACCCAGCACCAAGGAACCGTGTCAAATCGCCCGCGTTGGAGCGAATGGACCAGGATATCCATAGCCTACGAACTTCGCATGGCCTTGAACTGGACATGCCTATGGATGCAGGGATTGCGCCGTACGTGCATGTCTTGCGCGGTGAAGGGATTGAGACCTCAGAATCCTGCGAAGGCGGGAGCGGTCATGTCTTCCCCGAGCCGACTATTCGCTTCTTCGGTGGCAAGGCTGAAGGCTTTAGGGCCTTCGCTATAGCGGCGGCTCATGGCCTGCCGGTGTTGTGCGTACGTCGCATCTGGACTGTTGATGACGGCGAGCTAACTGGGCCTCTTTGGGAAATGGTGTTCTCCAAAAAGGCCCAGTCTGAAGGCGTCTAGAGACGCTTGCAATGGTCGCACTTCGGCAGACCACCGGTCCCAGAGACCCGGTTCTTCGTTTCGATGTTATTGCCTTCGGTGCACTTGTTGTCGTCGTGATGCACGCTTGTGCCCGGAAGCTTTGAGTGGAAGGCGGTAACTTTTGACAATCACTTTCTCCGAATCGATGTGTTTCTAACGCGACGATACCTAGCAGAAAGACTCTTGAGAGTCCGCTTTGCAGTTATTCTCGAATAATGTTTTTGAATATCTGACAGCAACACGGACCTATGTTGCACCGCATGGTAAAAGGGTGCGTTGCAATATTTTGCATTCCTAGATGACAATTATCAGGACCAAGCCGAACTTGCGCTGGCCCATCTGCGCCTCTAAGGTGTTCTTTGGGTCTAAAAGCCCGGGGGGCAGTCATGGCCATTCGTCGTCTGTGCGTTGTCGCTCTTGGCGTAACGTCACTCTTTGGTTCCGCTCATGCCCAGCAATCCTGCGATCCAAACTACACAGGCGCTTGCGTCCCCATAGCCAGCGATGTCGATTGTTCATCCGGGAGCGGCAATGGCCCAGCGTATGTACGCGGACCGGTCACTGTCGTAGGTGCAGATATCTATGATCTTGATCGCGATCACGACGGGATAGGCTGCGAAAGGGGCTAGAGCCGCGTTACCCAGCCGTAGGGGGAATGGCTACCCCTTCATAAGTGGAGATAGAGCGCAACGCTCCCCGCCCGGGCGAAATATTGTTAGTGTACGTTCGACATTTTGAGTCGATTATTTCGCCATCGCCCAAGTTCGCGCAAAAAAATTGCGGCATGCCCTTGTGGGGAGCCGCATGGTTACCGATATACTGTCGGTTTACCGGAACAGATTCGGTAGAAACAGGACGGCCCGGCGGTGCGCTAACACCTCCGGGCCTAATTTTAACCACCTCGCGGTGGGTGTCGTGATCACTTGACGGATATGTGGGAAGTCCTTTCCACATGTCAAGCGCTTTTCGACACTTGCCGCATAACGACATGTCAAAAGGTTTATGTCACATGCAGCAGCATTTCGATCTCATACCGCATAAAGCGCAAGGTACTATCATTTATCAGCGCCCCAAGGACGGGTACATTAACGCCACCGCTATGTGCCAAGCGGCGGGTAAAGAGTGGTCAGGCTACAGACGTCTCGCCACGTCCGCAGACTACTTAGCTGCACTGGAATCCGTCCTGCAGATTAACAGGACGGATTTGGTGCAGTCGATAAGTGGTGGTGACCCGCGCCTTCAAGGCACATGGGTTCATCCTCAAGTGGCTATCAATCTGGCTCAATGGTGTTCTGCTGAGTTTGCCGTCAAGGTCAGCCAATGGGTCTACGATTGGATGTCTGGGAAGGGGAAACCCGCCCAGACAGAGATGCCATACCATCTCAGACGCTATGTCGCGAACCAACAGAACGTCCCGGTGGGACACTTCTCTATCTTAACCGAACTGACCCAGGCATTGATCGCCCCGTTGGAAATCATGGGCTATACGTTGCCCGAGCACATGGTTCCCGACATCTCGCACGGGCTGATGTTTTGCAGATGGCTGCGTGCCAAGGGTGTCGATACTAACGCCCTACCGAAATATTGGCACCTGTACGAAGATGGTCGCCGGATTCAGGCGAAGGCGTATCCTGAAAGCCTCCTCGCTGATTGGCGGCGTCATTTCCGCGAGGAATGGCTGCCGCTCAAGGCGATAGAGTACTTCAAGGGTCGAGATAGCGCTGCATTGCAGTACCTGCCAAAGCTGCTTCCTAAGCCGCGAGCCGCTTAACCCGACTTGGCCGTCGTCTTTGGACTTTTTTCCTTGGGCGGCGGCGCCTTCGCCACCTTCTTCAACACGCGGTCAAAGGCTTCTTCTGACTGGTCCGTTTCCAGTTCGCGAGCGGCCTCGCGGAATTTTTCGATTTGTTCTTTGGCTTCTGGCGGTTTTTCTTTGGGCATCTGTCTCGATCTCACTCAGTTGGAAGGGCTTCTTGAGCCGCCTGATAGGACGGTTCCTGTCGGCTATATGCCTGCGAACACTTCCACACATTTAGGGTGCAGCCTCGGCATTGCCTACCTTTCTAGCGCATCTCTGCGGCACATTCTCAAAGACCATTGTGACATCACAATGATTGACCTTCTCTGCCTGCCCATGATGCTCCGCGATGGGGTATGGGTGGCTGACAGGCCAAAGAACGCTGTCGTGATCTATGATCACCCGGCCACCAAAAAACGATACAAAGCGGCCATCAAAGTAACGGCGGGAGGCTTCGAGCCGTACGTATCCACATTCCATCGCTTCGGCGATCGACAGCTTGAAGCATTGTTGAAGCGCGGGATAATCCTAGATGGGGTGGCGAGCGGCTGTTTGCCGCTCGCCCAATGAACGCGGTGGGGCCTGCCACGAACCCCACAATATGCGCCTACATCACTGTAGTGCCACGGCCGGCAGAATTTCACCGTGTCGCGCGTCCGAATGGCTTAACTAGTGCCTTTCCCTCCCAAGAGAAGCTGCGGACCCCTTCGCTAAGCGAAGCAATTCTAGCAAACCAGATACGATCTGTGAATCCGGAAAATAAAATAGTCCACTGACCGCTTATGTCTCACCGCTTGTATCGCTTCCGAAACGGTTCTCCCCTCCATAAAGGAAGCTTCAACTGCACCGGTTTGCGGTAGTGTTCTTTTTTGGCATCAATAAGCTTGTCGATAGGTAAGGCGCTTGCCCTTGGCGCCCTTCAAAGCGATGAGCGAACGAACGCTGTCCTCAATGCCCATGGCCGAACGGTTCGAATAGCGGAAATCGAATTCAGCCAGATAGCGGTGCAGATGGTGCTCGGCGCAATGCTGGTAAACGCCTTTCATGCCGCGCTTGAAGATCGAATAGAAGCCTTCCACGGTGTTGGTGTGGACCATGCCGCGAACGTATTCCTCGCGACCGTGGTTGATTTTGCCGTGCGCCGCGAACTCGGGACCGATGTTGTCATACACGCGCGCCTCATCCGACATGAAGACGCTTTCCTTGTGGATGTTGGCGTTGACGATCGGCAGGACGCGGGCAACCGAAGCGCTGTCGATGTGAAACGAGCGGGCAATGCCGCCACGCTCCACAAGCGTAAGCACGGTGTTCTTGTGAGCCGCGCCGGTCCTCTGCTTGGGAACGCCAGCCAGACGGCCAATGTAGGTTTCGTCCACCTCGACAAACTTGCCGTTGCCACCCATGGGCGTGAAGTCATCCGAGCGCATGGCTTCGCGGATGCGGTGCGACAGGAACCACGCGGTCTTGTAGGTGCATTCCAGAACGCGGTGGATCTGGTGCGAGGAAATGCCCTTCTTTGACGAGCACATGAGGTGGATGGCCTGCAACCACTTGTGCAGGGGCAAATGGCTTTCCTCGAAGATCGTGCCCATGCGGACGGTGAACTGGGCACGGCAGGCGGCGCACTTGTAGAGGCCGTGGCGCTCAACGCCGTGCGGGTTCTTCTTGGAAGGCTTCGAGCGGACGCCAGCCAGCTTGTAGTGCTTATCCATTGATCCGCAGTGATGGCAGACCGGGCCCTGCGGCCACAGCATACCCTCTACATGCTCAAATGCGGCGGCTTCGTTATGGAAGTAGGGGCGGGACAAAACGGACATGGCGATAACTCCTTGGAATCGTTATCGCTCATCCCGTTGGGTTTGTCAAATATATAATCGCCCTTCGCCGGAAATCTGTGGTTGTCTCCGGTGACGCCGTTCGCGGCATGATCGCAAAGGCTTGGGGCAAAGCCTGCATCCGGGGTGACGACATGGTGGCGCGGGTTCGCACGGTTGCTTTCCAGGGCATCGAGGCCGTGCCGGTCGACGTGCAGGTGATGATCGCGCCAGGCAAGGTCAACATGCACATCGTCGGGCTGGCCGACAAGGCGGTGGCGGAAAGCCGCGAGCGGGTACAGGCAGCACTGCATGCATCCGGCCTGTCGATGCCGTCGAAGAAGGTCACCGTCAATCTGGCGCCCGCCGACCTGCCCAAGGAAGGCAGCCATTACGATCTGCCGATCGCGCTCGGGCTGATGGCGGCGCTCGGCGCCATTCCGGGCGACATGCTGGCCGGCTATGTCGTGCTTGGCGAATTGTCGCTCGACGGCACCATTGCCGCGGTGGCCGGGGCGCTGCCGGCGGCGATCGGCGCCAATGCCGAAGGCAAAGGCCTGATCTGCCCGTTCGCCTGCGGCCCGGAAGCGGCCTGGGCCGGCAAGGATTTCGACATCTTGGCGCCGCGCAGCCTGATCGCCATCGCCAATCATTTTCGCGGCACGCAGGTCCTGTCGCGGCCGGAAGCCGGCATCCATGCCTCGGCGCGCGACCTGCCCGACCTTGCCGACATCAAGGGGCAAGAGACCGCTAAGCGGGCGCTGGAGGTGGCGGCAGCCGGCGGCCACAATCTTCTGATGGTCGGTCCGCCGGGCTCCGGTAAATCGATGCTGGCGCAGCGGCTGCCGTCGATCCTGCCGCCGCTGGCGCCCAGGGAATTGCTCGAAGTCTCGATGATCGCCTCGGTGGCCGGCGAGCTCGGCGAAGGAAAACTCACCGACCGGCGGCCGTTCCGGGCTCCGCATCATTCGGCCTCGATGGCGGCGATGGTCGGCGGCGGCTTGCGCGTGCGGCCGGGCGAAGCTTCGCTTGCCCATCACGGGGTGCTGTTCCTCGACGAGTTTCCCGAATTCTCGCCGCAGGCGCTCGATGCGCTGCGCCAGCCGCTGGAGACCGGCGACTGCATGATCGCGCGCGCCAATCATCGCGTTACCTATCCGGCGCGTATCCAGCTGGTCGCGGCGATGAACCCGTGCCGTTGCGGCATGGCCGGCGAGCCGGGCTATCGCTGCCTGCGCGGCGACCGCTGCCGCACCGACTACCAGGCCCGCATTTCCGGCCCGCTGCTCGATCGCATCGATCTCAGGATCGAGGTGCCGGCGGTTTCGGCGAGCGATCTGATCCGGCCGGACCGGGCTGAGAAGAGTGCAGCCGTGGCACTGCGCGTCGCTCGTGCCCGTACGATCCAGCGCGAGCGCTTCGAGCGGCTCGGCGCGACCTCCGCCACCACCAACGCGCATTGCTCGCCGTCGGTCATCGAGGAGATCGCCATGCCCGATGCCGCCGGCCTGTCGCTGCTCAGGGACGCCAGCGAAAAGCTCGGCTTTTCCGCGCGCGCCTATCACCGCGTCTTGAAGGTGGCACGGACGCTGGCCGATCTCGAGGCCAGCGAAACGGTCGGCCGCATCCATCTGGCCGAAGCGATTTCCTACCGCATGAGCTCGGAACGAATGGCACAAGCGGCGTAGGAGCGTCCCGTCCTGCGGCCGAACACGACAAAGAGCTCTGGTCAATTCCCGATACGAATTCCGATTTCTTTCGCTTCAAGATCAACAAGTAAACTATTCGTTTCAAAATACCGTATGCCAATGATGTTGTGGGCGATCGTTGGAGAGAATTCCAACTCGGATCTGTATGACGTGTCGAACTTCCACTCCCCCAGCATCGCGATTTTTACCGCCACTCTGGTCCCGACATCCATTGATCCGCCCGAATCTTTTGGCGGGCTGTCCGCTATTACGATTGTCGAATTTCCCGTGTCGTAAAGCGTCGGCCGGCAAGTTGTCTTTTCTCTCAACAGTATACATGAACCTATGGTTGGGAAATTATAGCGATCGCTAGCGGTTTTCCATTTATCCATATTGAACCCGCTTTTCACGCTGTCCGATATCCCAATGTGAAGTGCCTTAACTGCCGGGCAATTCGCCTCCTCGTTCGTGCAAGCTCTCCAATCGGCTCCTACCGGAGAAAGATAATACCCCTTTCGCAAGCCATTTCTGGGACTCACGGCATCCATCGGGGATTTCAGCATTTGATTTGGTCCACCACCCCCAATAGGAGAAATGCCAAAAATTCCTTTTGGTCAGAGCCGGCCACCGACAATTTCACCTGTGCTGCGTCTGACCTCCTTATAGCGAATAAGGAAGGGGATGGATGCCTCGGTGGAGATGGAAGAGCCTCGGGAGCCGAAAGTCACTCGGGCCAACGCAACATTTCCGTACTCGTCGTAGGTTCCGTAATTCATGACGGCTTTTTGGGTGGTAACAGTTATCCCATCCCGTTCCAGATCTTTCGTGATTTTTATTCCTTCGACGGAACACAGCTTCTTGGGAAGCACAGAAGCACAGTCGATCGTCATGCCACTGGATCCGGTATCCAATAAGAGCGGTTGATTTACTTTTCGGTTACCAAGGGACAGCACCTTAACATACAACATCCGGATATTGGGTGGATTTCCCGGGTACTCCAATTTTATCAGAGGAACAGCTAATGGCACCTCTTCCGTAGCCTGGGTCGGCAGCGAATTGAATAGCAATGCTTCCCAAATGACTATTATCGATACAAAGAATTTTCTGACGTTTAGTTCAGACCTGTTGTTGCTCATTTGGCCCCTGAGAAATTCGTCGCACGTTGTCGTGGCGGTATCCAGTCACGCTCACCCCACCCTACAGTACATTGTTCAAATATTTAATGCCTGAGGATCCGCGACCGTTCACAGCCTGACTGTCATAGGTTTTTATCCCGCCTGCTCTTTCGCTTTCAGTTCCAGCCGCCGCTTATGCAGCACCGGCTCGGTGTAGCCGTTGGGCTGGACGCGGCCTTTGAAGACGAGGTCGCAGGCGGCGAGGAAGGCGATGGACTTGTCGAAATCCGGTGCCATCGGCCGGTAGAGCGGATCGCCTTCGTTCTGGCGGTCGACGATCGCCGCCATGCGTTTCATCGTCTCCATCACCTGCGCGGGCGTGCAGACGCCGTGATGCAGCCAGTTGGCGATGTGCTGCGAGGAGATGCGCAGCGTGGCGCGGTCCTCCATCAGGCCGACATCGTGAATGTCGGGCACCTTGGAGCAGCCGACGCCCTGGTCGATCCAGCGCACGACATAGCCCAGAATGCCTTGTGCGTTGTTGTCGAGTTCCTTCTGGATGTCTTCAGGCGACCAGTTCGGCCGCCTTGCCACCGGCACCGACAGGATGTCGTCGAGCCTGGCCCTGGGCCGGCTTTTCAGCGCCTGCTGCACGGCGTGGACGTCGACCTTGTGGTAGTGCGTGGCGTGCAGGGTTGCCGCCGTGGGCGATGGCACCCAGGCGGTATTGGCGCCGGCCTTGGGGTGCGCGATTTTCTCGGCCAGCATCGCCGCCATCAGGTCGGGCATCGCCCACATGCCCTTGCCGATCTGGGCGTGGCCGGCCAGTCCGCATTCCAGCCCGGTATCGACGTTCCAGGCCTCGTAGGCGGCAATCCAGGCGGCCTGCTTCATGTCGCCCTTGCGGATCATCGGGCCGGCTTCCATCGAGGTGTGGATCTCGTCGCCGGTGCGGTCGAGGAAGCCGGTGTTGATGAAGACGATGCGGTCTTTCGCGGCGCGGATCGCCTCCTTGAGGTTGACGGTGGTGCGCCGCTCCTCGTCCATGATGCCCATCTTGATGGTGTTTTTGGCCATGCCGAGCAGCGCTTCGACGCGGTCGAAAATCTCGACGGCGAAGGCGACTTCGTCGGGCCCGTGCATCTTGGGCTTTACAATGTACATCGAGCCGGCGCGGGAGTTGGCGCGGCGCCCGTTCACGCCGATGTCGTGCAGCGCGATCAGCGCCGTCAGCGCCGCATCCATGATGCCTTCCGGCACCTCGTTGCCGTCGCGGTCTGATATCGCCGGATTGGTCATGAGGTGGCCGACGTTCCTGACCAGCATCAGCGAGCGGCCGGGCAAGGTCAGCGTGCCGCCATCCGGCGCAGTGTAAGTACGGTCGGGGTTGAGCCTCCGGACAAAGCTCTTGCCGGCCTTGGTGATCTCCTCCGCCAAGTCGCCCTTCATCAGGCCGAGCCAGTTGCGGTAGACCAGCACCTTATCCTCGGCATCGACGGCCGCCACCGAATCCTCGCAGTCCTGGATGGTGGTCAGCGCCGATTCCAGCACGACATCGGCAATGCCGGCCGGATCGGTGCGGCCGATCTGGTTGTTGTGGTCGACAATGATTTCGATGTGCAGGCCGTTCTTGACCAAAAGGACGGCTTCGGGGTCGGCGGCATCGCCGCGATAGCCGGCAAACTGCTTGAGGTCGGCAAGCGTGGTGGCGCCGGCACCCTCGCCCAGCCGCAACATGCCGTTGGCGACCGAAAGCCCGTTGACCCCCGCCCATTTGCCTGTCGTGAGCGGCACCGCCTCGTCGAAGAAGCTTTTCACCCAGGCGACGACCTTGGCGCCGCGCGCTGGATTGAATTTGTTGCCCTTCTCGGCGCCGTCCGTCTCCGGAATGGCATCGGTGCCGTAGAGCGCATCGTACAGCGAGCCCCAGCGCGCATTGGCGGCATTCAGCGCATAACGCGCGTTCATCACCGGCACCACCAGTTGCGGCCCGGCGACCGAAGCGATTTCCGGGTCGACATTTTCGGTCGTCACGCCGAAGGCCGGCCCCTCGGGCAGGAGATAGCCGATCTCGCGGAGGAAGCTCTTGTAGGCCTCCATGTCGACGGGCGCGCCATTGTCGCGATACCAGCGGTCGAGCTTGTCCTGCATGGCATCGCGCTTATCGAGCAGCGCCCGGTTTTTTGGCGAGAGATCATGGACGATCGCCGAAAAGCCGTTCCAGAATGCCCCAGCCTCGATGCCGGTGCCCGGCAGCGCCTCGTTCACGACGAAATCATGAAGCTCGCGGGCAATCCGCAATCCGGCGATCTCGACGCGATCGGTCATCAGGGCTTCTCCAAGGCTTGGCCGGGTTGCCGGCACCGGGGCGTTTGACATGCCATGGCTACAGGGTCAATTCGCTTAGGCCGAAGGTAGGGCATTTTCGCCGCTGGCCAAAGCTGCCAATCTCCCCCCTTGTGGGGGAGATGCCCGGTAGGGCAGAGGGGGGCGTGAAGGATCGCGGACCTTGTCATTTACGACCAGCCGCAAGTCTGAGGGCACAACAGCAAACGACTGAGAGGTCGGCGGGACAGCGCCCCCCTCTGGCCTGCCGGCCATCTCCCCCACGAGGGGGGAGATCGACTGAACCTACACCGCAATCCTTGGCCGTCCCGACGCCACCGCCACGACATGCGCCTCGATGAACATGCGCTGGCCCTCTACGGTGGAGACGCGGAATTCGCTGGCGATTTCGATCTCGGCGCTGTCGGTGCCGGCGTCCTTCGCCCGCCCGGCGGCGATGGCGCGCACGTCTTTCTCCGCCGCGGCGATCGCCGCCGCCTCGTCGTTGAAATCGCGCACGCTTTCGCCTGAGGCGACGCGGAACAGCCCTTCCTTGGGCTGGCTGACCCGCGCCTCGGCCGATACCCGGACCTGGCCGACGACGGCGCCGAGCGCGTTGGCGACGTCAGTATCCTCGGGCACCACGCATCGATTGCCGACCAGCTCGGCCAGGCCGGCATAATGCAGCGGCGCCGAGGCGCCGAGGCCGATCACCGGACGGTCGAGCGCGACGCTGAGGCGAGCGATGCCAGGATGCGCATCGACGGCGCGCTGGACCAGGGCATGAGCGACGGTCGCGGCGCCATCCAGCCCATCCTCGGCAAAGGCGGTTTCGAGGATGACTTCGGCCGACAGACGGGTCAGCGCGGTCAGCACCCGTTCCGAGATCGCCTCCGGCGAGGCGGCGATGAACTGGCCGCGGCCGTCACGCCTGCGCGCGAACAGCTCGGCACCCAGACGCGCCGCGGCCGGATCCCAATTGGCCTGCCTGCCCAGCACATGCGCGGCGTCCGACGGCGTGAAGCCTGCGATATGCACCAGCCCGCGGGACACCAGCCGGTTCAAGGTGGCGTTCTGGGCATTCGAGGTCAGCAACCTGTCGAGAGCCAGCGGCACGGCACCAATCAGCTCATAGAGTTTCGCCTCTGCGCCGGTCAGGCCGGCCGCCAGACGCTCCGGCACCCCGGTGCGCACCGCGAGGCGGCCATCCATGCGGCCCGGATTGGGCGCGCGCAGCTGGCGTTCGAGCTCTGCTGTGACGGCCTCGCCATGCATCAAGCCGGCCAGCGCCAGCGGCACCAGGCGGCGCGGCCCGAGCAGGATCTTCGGGCTGAGCACGCCGTCCTCCAGCGCCACTTCGGAATCGCCGCCGAGGCCAAAAGTGCGCATGGCGACGGCTTCGACCATGGTGCGGAAACCGCCGACGGTGGCGCCTTCCGGATCGAGCCGCGGCCGGCCCTTGTCGAGCACGGCAACGTCGGTGGTGGTGCCGCCGATATCGGAGACCACGGCATCGTCGAGGCCGGTCATGTGGCGGGCGCCGACAAGGCTGGCCGCCGGGCCGGACAGGATGGTCTCGATCGGCCGCTGGCGGGCAAAGGCGGCCGAGACCAAGGCGCCGTCGCCGCGCACGACCATCAGCGGGGCGGCGATGTTGCGCGCGGCCAAAAAGCCTTCGGTCGCCGCGACCAGCCGGTCGATCATCGAGATCAGGCGGGCGTTGAGCAGCGTCGTCAGCGCCCGGCGCGGGCCGCCGAGCTTGGCCGAAAGCTCGTGGCTGGCGGTGACCGGCAGCCCGGTCTTTTCGCGGATGAGGTCGCGGGCGGCAAGCTCGTGCGCCGGGTTGCGGGTGGCGAAATAGGCGCAGACCGCAAAGCCGGACACCGACTTTTCCAGTTCCGGCAGCGCCGCCTCCAGCCCGGAAAGATCGAGCTTTGCCGCATTGCCGTGCACGTCGTGGCCGCCGGCGCAGAACACCACCGGGTCGGTGCCGAGCGCCGCCCTCAGCCCGTCGCGGGCCAGGTCGCCCTCGGCAAAGCCGATCATCACAAGTGCGACCCGCCCGCCCTGGCCCTCGACCAGCGCATTGGTGGCCAGCGTCGTCGACATCGACACCAGTTTTATCGCAGTCGGGTCGGTGCCGGCCTTTTGCAGCACCGCATCGACCGCGCCCGATATGCCGACCGCCAGGTCGTGGCGCGTGGTCAGCGCCTTGGCCTTGGCCAGCACTTTTCCGCCGGGGCCGCCGGCTTCCGACCACAGCACCGCGTCGGTATAGGTGCCGCCGGTGTCGATGCCGAGGAACAGGGGGGAGGGTTTGGTCTTGGCGGTCATATTTGGGTCCGGAGAATTCGTCACCGCCCCTTAGCGGATACCGGCCGATCGATAAAGCCGTGATGGCTGGGCCAAGCTGCGATCTCCCCCCTCGAGGGGGAGATGTCGCCGAAGGCGACAGAGGGGGTCGGTACGTCCTGATGCGGCCCTCCTGTCGCCGACGGAGGGCGATGGCGCTCCACGCGCAACGACCCCCTCTGGCCTGCCGGCCATCTCCCCCTCGAGGGGGGAGATTGGCAGCTTGGCCGCCTACCCCACAAGAAAAGGCTTGTTGGCCGAATAGGGCTACGCCCCCGGCGAGCCTTCGAGCGGCCTGCCGACAGAAGCGATGGGCCGTTCGCGGCAGAAATACAAGATCGTCAGCATCACCGCGACAAGCAGGATGGCATAGTAGATCGACACGCGGGCATAGAGCTCCGCCTTTTCCACCGGGAACGAACGGCCCTGGCTGGCGGCGCGCGCCACCATCGAGGCAACCAGTGCGTCGCGGGAGAAGATCAGGTTTATCGCGGTCAATGGCAGGACCGAGGCGAACAGCAGGGCATTGCAGAGCTTCGCCTTGGGCTCGAACCGCAACAGCATCACGCCACACCAACTGTATACGGCGCTGTAAAGCGCAACGGCCGCGGTCTTCAGCGGCGTGTCCTCCACCATGAAAAGGAACGGCGCGCCGTCGTCTGGTCCGGTGAGGCGCAGCAGGTACCAAATCCCGGACAGGACACCAAGCGTGCCAAGCAACAGATTGGCCCATTGTCGCTGGCCGGCCGACTGCTCCATCTGCGCATAGGACAGCAGCCATTCGCCCACCGAGACGTTTGCCACCCGTACAAGGCTGAACAGGATCAGCGAAAGGACCTGCCGTGCCGCCCATGACGCCGGCTGGCCAAGAACGGTCTCGGCAATGCCGGGAAACAGCTGGTCGGCCAGGACGACGGCGGCATTTACCCAGACGTAATCGATACAAAGGCTGAGAAACAGCAAGACATATTTGCGCAATTTGAAGTCCCCAAGCCCGACGAACCGCCACTCCGGCACATGCACGCACCGGTAGCAAAGATCTAACATCAACCGGGCTCAGTTGTCGAAGGCCGATATTGGCGGCGAGCGCTTTGCCGCGACGCCTAATCTCCCCCCTCGAGGGGGAGATGTCGCCGAAGACGACAGAGGGGGTCGGTAATGTCCTGACGCGACGCCCTCTCTGCAAAGGAAGTCGTCCTTTTTGCGAAGAAGAAGCCGGCGCTCCACGCGCAACGACCCCCTCTGGCCTGCCGGCCATCTCCCCCTCGAGGGGGGAGATCCGCAGCGTCAACCTACCCGACAAACCCCACACGCTTGTGGCTGCCATCGCAAAACGGCTTGTTCGCCGAATGGCCGCAGCGGCAGAGGAAGGCGCGTTGCGTACGGTCGACGGTGTGGCCGGTGCCGGTGACGATTTCGACATTGCCTTCGAGCTTGAGCGGGCCGTTGGTCGTCGGCGTCACCGTCAGCGGCCCATCCCGCGCTTCCAGCGCCGGCGTATCCTTCAGCGGCGGCTCGCCGGTGGCGGTGAAGCCCGCCTTGGCGTGGCTGCCGTCGCAGAACGGCTTGTTTTCCGAGGCGCCGCAGCGGCACAGCGTGGCGCGGAAAACCGATTCGCCGCCCAGCACGATCTCGGCATGGACGGCCAGCGGGCCGTTTTCCCTTATGCGCACGGTGTTGACCACCGGCGGCTGTTCCTGCGGCCCGCCATCCTTGCGGACATAGGTGATGGCGCCGGACGGGCAGGCTTCGGCGAGCGCCACGATCTTCTCGACGCTGGCCGCCTCGGGGTGGATCCACTGCCCGGGCGCGTTGGGCACGAAGACATGGGGATCGCCAAGCACGCAATTGCGCGAATGGATGCAGCGCTTTCCGGCAAAGCCGACATCGATCTTCTCGCCTTCGACTACGGCCATGGACGCATCTCCTTGCTGATGCCTCACGCTATGGCGGCGGCCCGGACGGCGTCAAGGCAGCCTCTCGAGAATCGGGGGCAAAGCGCGGCGGGGGAGCGAATTCGCTTTTTTGCCGCCGCGCCACATTTTGTTCTTGCTTTGTGCCGGCAGCTATGCTACTAATTTGGGTATGGTGCCAATTGGCTCCAAGGACCCGCCCACCGAGGCGGGTTTTTTGTTTCTCAGCTTTGAATTCCGGTGTTGCCGGCCTGCAGGACGGCCCTCTCCCCCCTCGAGGGGGAGATGGCCGCGCAGCGGCCAGAGGGGGTCGGCACGACCGGACTCGGCCTACTACTGCAGAACAGGTTGGCGCTCTATGCGCGGCCCTGTCGCCTTTGGCGACATCTCCCCCTCAAGGGGGAGATCTGCCAACTCACGGCACCAGGTCGATTTCCTCGGTCTCGCCGCCGCTGCAGGTGTAGCAGCAATCGTCGCATTTTTCCGTGTTGCCGGGGCCAACGCCCCAATAGGTGTTCTCGTCGCCGTCGACCCAGGCGCCGTAGCAGATCGATTCGCCGTCATTGCAGGACAGCGGGATCGACTTGGTCTCGCCGTCGTTGAGATAATAATCCTGATTGTTGCCCGGCCAGACATGGTCGCGCTCCTGGCTGTAGAGCTCGACGCGCATGGCGTTGGGATGGCTGTTCCTGATCTCGAAAGTGACATCACCGGCATGCGCGACGGGCGCAAACAAGGCGGCAAGGCAAAGCGCCGCGGCAGCGCGGCGCGCGAAAGCGTAAGACGACATTGCAATTCCCCCCGGAACGAAACGGCCTGTCCGGCCGCGAGGGGGAACATGGCATGGCGGCTAAACGGGTGGAAGAGGCGATTGCGGCATTTTGCGTAGCGAAAGGCGCACCGTTGCTAAGCAAGTCCCCTCTCCGGTTTGCTTCGCAAACCACCTCTCCCCACTCCGTGGGGCGAGGAACCCAAGTCTTGCGAGGGCGCAGCTTCGGCGATTGGCGTTTCCTCGCCCCCATTCTTGATGGGGGAGAGGTGGTTTGCGAAGCAAACCGGAGAGGGGGCAGTCCGACCGGGCTCAACGGCCAGGCTTCAGCAGCGTCCAGATCCAGCCGATGAATGTGAGAACCAGGAAGGGATATCCGGCAGCGGGCAGCGGCACCGAGGTCGGCAGCAAAGGCGCGTCCCACAGGATCAGGCCCACTGAGACGACAAACAGCACAGCCGCCACGACAGCGGTAAGCCGCATCCACAGGGCGAAGGTTTTCGGCGCGCTGACCATAACCAGCGCCGCCGCCCAGAGCGAGATACCCCCGACATAGGAGGGAACGCTGGCCTCAAGCCCCGCCGCATTGCCGGCGAGCAGCAGGCTTTCGCCGGCGAGAAAGGTCAAAAATCCGGCCGCCACCCAGTCATTGCCCAGCCGCTGATACTTCATCGTCAACAGCGCGGTCGCCACCACGAGCGCCACGCCGTCGATCGTCCAGAGCGTTTCGCGAAGGGCGGCGCTCGCCACGAAGGTGCCGGCGAGGCCCAGAGCGCCGCCGATGGCGAGGCCGATCGCGGCGATAACGTCGGAGATAGCAGGGCTGGCGGGACGCATCGAGACCTCCCTTTCCAAGCTCAAGGATACTTCAAGACGGGACGTTCTCCAATGGCGGCCCGCTGCCTAGAGCGAAGGGCATTGGCCGGCGCGTATTTGATCGCATCGGGAGGCGGTTCGGTCAGCTCGAAATCGGGAACGGCCCCGCTCAATCCCCCATCTTCAAGGCCTGGATAAACGCCTCCTGGGGAATATCCACCTTGCCGAACTGGCGCATCCGCTTCTTGCCCTCTTTCTGCTTGTCGAGCAGCTTGCGTTTGCGTGAGACGTCGCCGCCGTAGCATTTGGCGGTGACGTCCTTGCGCAGCGCCGAGATCGTTTCGCGGGCGATGACCTTGCCGCCGATCGCCGCCTGGATCGGGATCTTGAACAGATGGTGCGGGATCAGCTCCTTCAGCTTCTCGCACATCTGGCGGCCGCGCTTTTCCGCCGCCGTGCGGTGGACCAGCATCGACAGCGCGTCGACCGGCTCTTCATTGACCAGGATCGACATTTTCACCAGGTCGCCCTCGCGATAGTCGGTGAGGTGATAGTCGAAGGAGGCATAGCCCTTGGAGATCGACTTCAGCCGGTCGTAGAAATCGAAGACCACCTCGTTGAGCGGCAAATCGTAAATCAGCATGGCGCGCTTGCCGACATAGGACAGGTCCGCCTGGATGCCGCGGCGGTCCTGGCAGAGCTTCAGGATACCGCCGAGATAGTCGTCCGGGGTGAGGATGGTGGCGCGGATCCATGGCTCCTCGATAGCCGAGATCTTGACCACGTCGGGCATGTCGGCCGGGTTGTGCAGTTCCTTGACCGTGCCGTCGTTGAGCAGCAGGCGGTAGACGACGCTCGGCGCGGTGGCGATGAGGTCGAGGTTGAACTCGCGCTCCAGCCGCTCCTGGATGATCTCCAGATGAAGCAAGCCGAGGAAGCCGCAGCGATAGCCGAAGCCGAGCGCGGCACTGGTTTCCATTTCAAAGGAGAAAGAGGCGTCGTTGAGGCGCAGCTTGCCGACAGCGGCGCGCAGGTCTTCGAAATCGGCGGCGTCGACCGGAAACAGGCCGCAGAACACCACCGGCTGCGCCGGCTTGAAGCCGGGCAGGGCTTGTGCCGTCGGCCGCTTGTCCTCGGTGATGGTGTCGCCGACGCGGGTGTCGGCCACTTCCTTGATCGAGCCGGTGAAGAAGCCGAACTCGCCGGGGCCGAGCTCGTCGACATTGATGCGGGCGGGCGTGAAGACGCCGGTGCGCTCGACCAGGTATCTGGCGCCGGTGCCCATCATGCGGATGGTCTGGCCCTTCTTCAGCACGCCGTCGATGATGCGCACCAGCACGATGACGCCGAGATAGGCGTCGTACCAGCTATCGACCAGCATCGCCTTCAGCGGAGCCGCAATGTCGCCCTCGCGCGGCGGCGGAAGATCGTTGACGATGGCTTCGAGCACATCGGGAATGCCGAGCCCGGTCTTGGCCGAGATCAGCACGGCATTGGAGGCGTCGATGCCGATCACCTCCTCGACCTGCTCGCGGATGCGCTCGGGCTCGGCCGCCGGCAGGTCGACCTTGTTCAGCACCACGACGATCTCGTGGTTGTTGTCGATCGCCTGGTAGACATTGGCCAGCGTCTGCGCCTCGACGCCTTGCGAGGCATCGACGACCAGCAGCGAACCCTCGCAGGCGGCCAGCGAGCGCGACACTTCATAGGCGAAGTCGACATGGCCGGGCGTGTCGATCAGGTTGAGGATATAGTCCTGCCCATTGTTGGCGTGGTACTTCAGCCGCACCGTCTGCGCCTTGATGGTGATGCCGCGCTCGCGCTCGATGTCCATCGAGTCCAGCACCTGCTCCTTCATGTCGCGCAGCTCCAGCCCGCCGGTCGACTGGATCAGCCGGTCGGCAAGCGTGGATTTGCCATGGTCGATATGGGCAACGATGGAGAAGTTGCGGATGTTCTTGATCGGCGTGGTCATGCGGCGCGCTTTAGCAGGGGCACGGTATATCGGCAAGCGGCGGGGCGCGGGTGCGGCGGCAAGGCGGCAAAGTCGTTAAACTTTGATCCATGAGATTAGAGCATAGTTCGCGCCCGGCGTGATAGCCCACTGGCCTATCGCCGTTTCGGGGGGTCGGAATGCCGCTGTCAGCATGCAAATTTCTCAGATCGGTGAGTGGCTCGTTCGCGCCATTGCTCGCCATCCTGCTTATCCCGATGGTTGCCGCATTGGGTTTTTCCGTCGACTATACCTCTGCGGTTTCAACCAGGGCCTCGATGCAGAACGCGCTCGATGCAGCGTCGCTGTCGATCACGACGCTGGAGACGACCACGACGTTGGCGGACCGCCAGGTGAAGCTGCAGGAGGCATACCTGGCCAATGGCGGGCAAGGCACTGCCAAGCTCGACAGCTTCGTCGTCGCCACCGACGGCGCCGCCAGCATCAAGGCTTCGGCCGGCTTTGCCATGCCGACGAGTTTCATGCAGATCGTCAAGATCAACACGGTGCAGGTCGGCGTCGCGTCGGGAGTGACCAAGAGGCCGGCACTGGTGGAGGCTACGTTCAAGGTCGACAAGATCTCGGGCTGGTGGGACAAGACGGTGACGCTCTACGGCACGAAATCCGGGGACACGGTGGCCAACAAGCTGATGAGGATTTCCTACGCCTACAACAGGTTTGGCGATCCGAAAGGCTACGGAACCTCCTCTGTGTACACGATCAATGGAACGACGGAGACGCTGGTCCAGAAACAAGTATGCACGACCACCACGGTGCTCAGCTTCTACGGCTTGCCCACGGGCACAATCACCCAGATCAGCGGCACCAGGAAATACGCAACCACCTGCGTCAACACGATGTATCCCGCGACCGGCGCCGGTGCGGTGATCGACGTGAAGGACATGGATAACCTGTCTCTGGAGATGAAGATTCCGAATCCCAATCCTGGTCTTGGCGGCGGCTACCTGGAGACGGGCACGAAAACAACCCTGCGATCGGACGATCCGGTAACCTCCGACCGATTGTTCATCGACAAGGTCAAGACGCTAGCCAACACGACTGTCGACATCTTTACGGCCGTGCCGTGCGGCATCACCAGCAGTCAAGCGTGGGAAGACGGCGGGTCACTTACCAACAACACCATCGACGACGCGGATTTCTCCTATTTTGTGACCGGCAAGTGCGCCTTCAACAAGCGGCCTTCGGAGACCGTGCTTACACAATAGACGAGGCGACATCCGATCTCCCCCCGCGTGGGGGAGATGGCCGGCAGGCCAGAGGGGGGGCGCTGTCCCGCGGCCCTCGTAATCTGCAAGTCTGGCGACTCGCTTGGCCCGCTGTTGCATTGAGTTGGCGTTACTCGGCGTCCACGTAGGATGACGCTCTGTGGCGCCCCCCTCTGTCCTGCCGGACATCTCCCCCACAAGGGGGGAGATCGGATGTCGCCTCGGCTCTCGCCAATGCGCCAGGACGAAAAACTCGGACTTCTCCTCAATCACGAAGCGGTGATGCTGTAACGAACCGTGTGTCGGCGGCGAAGTGTGGGCATGGAACCGCACAGGAGAACAGCGATGACCGGATCGAAACGCAGCACAGCCCTGATGGGGCTCGCCGCGGCACTGTTTTCGGCGACTGTGCTATCGGCAGCCAGCGCGGCTGCCGGCCAGACGCTGACCGTGGTCGAGCTGTTCACCAGCCAGGGCTGCTCGTCCTGCCCGCCGGCCAACGCCAATCTGATCAAGGTCAAGGACCGGCCCGGCGTGCTGGCGCTGTCCTTCAACGTCACCTACTGGGACTATCTCGGCTGGAAGGACACATTCGGCAAGGAAGAATTCACGCAGCGCCAGGTCCGCTATGAACCGTCGCTCGGCCGTTCCGGCCCGTTCACGCCGCAAGTGGTGGTCAACGGCAAGGCCGATGCGGTCGGCGCCAGGCCAGGCGAGATCGAGCAGCTGATTTCGAGCGGCGGCCACGCCGATGGACCTTCGCTGTCGCTCGCCGGCGGCAAGGTCAGCATCGGCGCCGGTGCGGTGCCCGGCGGCAAGGCCGATGTCTGGCTGGTGCGTTACGGCAAGGGCGTCATCGAGGTGCCGGTGGCGCGCGGCGAAAACACCGGCCGCACGCTGCCGCACGCCAATGTCGTGCATTCGCTGACCAGGCTGGGCAGTTGGACCGGCGACGCCACCGCGCTGCCGCTGCCGGCGACGACGGGCGGCCTCAGCACCGCGGTGCTGCTCCAAGTGCCGGGCGGCGGGCCGATCCTGGCTGCCGCCACGAACTAGAAACCCTCGCGAAATTCCCCAACGCGCAGCGGCGCCGCCGCATGCCGTCAACCCGTGCCAAACCCAAGGAGACCACCATGACCAATCGTTTGACCAATCGCCCGACCCTGGCGGCCTTCGTACTTTGCTCGACGGCGCTGTTCGCCGGTGGCGCGGCGAGGGCCGAAGATGCGATGAAGCCGGCGATGGCGACAAACGCCATGAAACCGGCAACGGACGCCATGAAACCAGCTGGCGCCATGGCCACGACTGCGATGAAGGCGACAGATCCGATGAAGACCGACTGCATGAACAAGGCAGCCGCCGAGACGGACGCCATGAAGAAAGCCGAAGCGACCAAGGCCTGCGATGCCATGGCTCCGGCCAAATAGGCGATGCGCACAGCAAAGTGAGAGCCCGGCGGACCTATCCGTCGTATAATCCACACCAGCATCATGGGAGATCAGACATGACCGCAGCCGTGAAACGATCGTCGATTTTCGCAAAAGCAGCACTTGCCGCGCTTATCCTCACGGCGGCCGCCGCCGTATTCTGGCAGACGCCGGCAGTCTCGGCCGAAGACGCGGTGGTGATCCCGCCGCCGGCAATGGACGAGAAGGCCACCGCCGGCACCGAAAAGGCGGTCTTCGCCGGCGGCTGCTTCTGGGGTGTGCAAGGCGTGTTCCAGCACGTCAAGGGCGTCACCAGCGCCGTCTCCGGCTATGCCGGCGGCGACAAGGACACGGCCGTCTATGAAATGGTCGGCACCAGCCGGACGGGCCATGCCGAATCCGTCGAGATCACCTACGAGCCATCCAAGGTGACCTATGGCCAGCTGCTGCAGGTGTATTTCTCGGTGGCGCACAATCCGACGCAACTGAACTACCAGGGCCCGGACAGCGGCACCCAGTACCGTTCGACGATCTTTGCCGAAAACGACACCCAGAAAAAGATCGCCGAAAGCTACATCGCCCAACTCGACAAAGCCAAGGTGTTTCCCAAGCCGATCGTGACGACGCTGGAGACCGGTAAGACCTTCTATCCGGCCGAGGACTATCACCAGGACTTTCTGACGCTCAACCCGACCTATCCCTATATCGTCTACAATGATTTGCCCAAGGTCGAGAATCTGAAGCGGCTGTTCCCTAACCTCTACAGCGAAAAGCCGGTGCTGGTGCTGGCCGCCAGCAAGAGTTGAGCTTTTGGGGCCTGCCTAAATTGGAAGCGTCGGCGGGACAGCGCCCCCCTCTGGCCTGCCGGCCATCTCCCCCACAAGGAGGGAGATCGCAGCTTACGCGCCGGCTCCCTTCTTCCAACATCGGTGATTGGCGAAAGCCGCGGGACATCCAATCTCCCCCCAAGTGGGGGAGATGGCCGGCAGGCCAGAGGGGGGCGCGAAGGATCGCCTTCGCCTCCGTGCAACGACCCTATACCCCCTTTTTCCAGGGCAGGCTCCAGCGCACTTTCTCCAGCGTCGCCTTTGCCTCGGCCGAGTCCGGGTCGGGCTCCGTCTCGCGATAGTGCGCCGAGCCCTCAGGCGGGTAGGCAAGCGTGTTGTTGAGGGCGAATTTATCGATCTGGCTGAAGTCGGGGAAAGGCAGATTTTGCGCCTCGCGCCAATCGCCGACCCGTTTCTCCGCGGCGATGCGTTTTTCGTCGTCGACCGGAAGGTCGGTGGCTCTGTATTCCAGTGACGAAGGGAAGGCGAACTGCGCGCCGGCATCATCCATGATGTTGATCATGGACAACAGGATGTCCTCGCGGATGGCTTGAAAGTCCGCCACGTCGGCGGTTTTGACGTAAGTGAACACGTCGATGTCGAGCGAATAGGCGCCGAAGCCGGCAAAGCGCACGCGGCACGGCTCGTCGATGACGCGCGGATGGGCGATCAGCAGCCTGCGCAGCTCAGCCAGGACGTAACGTAGCTGATCGGGCGTCGTCTCGTAGCGCAGCTGCAGCGTCGTCGCGAACCGGGTGCGGTCGCGATGCGCGTAGTTCTCGATCTGCATGCCGGCAAAGTCCGAGTTCGGAACCGAGATGATCGTGCGGTCGAGCGACCTGATGCGGGTGGAGCGCATGCCGATATGCTCGATCGTGCCGGACTGGTCGCCGAACTTGCAGAAGTCGCCGACGCTGACCGGCCGGTCGGCATAGAGCGTCAGGCCGGAGAGGAAATTCTGCAGCGTCGGCTGCGCCGCCAGCGCCACCGCCAGACCGCCGATGCCGAGACCGGCGATGACGCCTTCGTAAGGGATGGCGAGCACTTCAGCCAACAGCAGGAAGGCGACGACCAGCACGGCGACGCGCGCCACGCCGGTGGACAGCGAAATCAGCGTGTCGTGATAGCCGGGCACCTGCCACAGCCCGCGATAATGGTCGGCGACCTTGCCGATCAGGTGCCAGACCACCGGCACGGCGCCGATCACGATCAGGCTCCAGGCGATTGCCTTGACCGGAGCGGCGACCACTTGCGGCAGACCGAGCGGGCGCAGCGTCAACAGCAGGAAGAAGCCAAGCACGATCGAGCGCACCGCCCATTCGACAATGCGGAAGAAGGCCGGGCTGTCCGTCCTTCGCACAAACAAGGAAATCAGCGCATTGGCGATGAAGCCGAAGACGATGCCGGCCAGTACGGCAAGGCCGAGCATCCACCATTGCCAGTGCTCCATCGGGCCGGCGCGGGTGAGCAGGCCGGGGCTGATCTCGCGGGCGAGGCCACGGGCGATGAAGAACGGGTCGGTGCTGGCGAAGGCGGCGAATTCCGGCGCCACCGGCACGTCTTCGACATCGGCATAGAGCGCGCGGATGTGGGCGAGCGTCTCGGGCGTAAACTGCCAGATCTTGCGCTTGCCGGTGCCGTCGGGGTCGGTCTCGACCGGACCGATGACGATGTTGCCGGCGGGATGCTCGAAATAGACGAAGGGGGTGTTGCTCTTCGGGTCGTCGGGGATCTCCTGCCAATAGACATAGCCGATGCGGTCGATGACCTTTTTGAGATAGCGCTCGAGCAGGAACGCCTCGTCGCCGCGCACCGCCTGACTGTAGTTGCGCAGGTCGAGCGCCGCCTGTGCCGGATCGCCGGCTTCGGTGAGGCCGCTCAACAGTACCTTGAACGTGTCGCGCGGCGAGGCGAGCCTGCTCGGATCGTCGACCATGTCGACGGCTTCGCCACGCGCTTCCTGGAATTCGGCGAGCTTGGCCTGAAGCTGGGCAAGTGGCGGCCCGACGATGAACCAGTCGCCATTCTTGCGGCGAAAAGTGAGATCGAAAGAAACCCTGGTGCCGTATTGCGGCAGCGTCGCCGTCACCTCGTCTCCGGCAATCGCATCATGCGGCAGGCTCCACAGACGGAACGTCGCGTTGTCGATGACGGTGAACAGGAGCTTGGTATAATCGGGCATGTTGAGGCCGCCGCGGTCGGCCTCGGTGACGTCGACGAGACCTGCTGCCAGACCGGCAAGACCCATGCCGCCGCCGGTGGCGCGCGGCACGTTGTCGGCGCCGCTCTCGTTCATCGTCTGCAGGAACGAGCGCATGGTGCTCATCGGGCTCGACTGGTCGACACGGACGTCCTCGACGGCGCTGACACGCACCCCTGTCCACCATTCGGCGGTGGCGGCATCGAAACGACCCATGAAGCTGCCGCCGTCGGGCGACTGGACGAAGGTGAAAGCGCCCTGGCGGTCGCCTTCGAACCAGTGGCCGACAAGCTTGCCGCCTTCGGCCTTGGCCTCGATGCGGCCGTTGTAAAGCGGGTAGACGCCCTTTACGTCAGTGCCGGTCTGCTCGAACTTGATCTGGGCGCCGCCGCCGCGCCACTTCGTGTCCCACACGCCGGTCCAGTTGGCCGCGTCCTGGGCATGCGCCTGCGGCATGGCCGGCAGCAGGCCGGCAAGCGCGAGCGCGCCGATCAGCGCGACCGTCCGGATCAGCAAAAGCAGCAGCCGATCCTGTGCTGCCGCAGAAAAGGGGTTCATTCTGTTGCCCTTCTTCTTGCCGGCGATTCTGCTGGGGCCGGCCAGAGAAGGTTATTCCGCTTGAAGATGAATATTCTGTTTCAGGCGGCGACAGCGATGCCGGTCAATCATAGGTCAGATCCCTCGCCTTACCGGCGAACACCCGGTAGGCAAAGAACGAATAGAAGATGATGATCGGCAGCACGACGACCGTCCCGACCAGAATGACGGCCAGGCTTTCGGGTGCCGAAGCAGCCTGCCAGATGGTCAGCCGGTCGGGCACCACGAAAGGGTAGAACGACCAGGCGAGGCCGGCAAAGCCGAGCGTGAAGATCGCGGCCAATGTCAGGAACGGGAGCAGCGCGTGGCGGTCGCCGGGTTTCGGCAGATGGAAAGTCTGGCGCCACAGCCACAGGAACAGCACTGCCGACAGGATCGGCAGCGGCGACAAATAGAGCATGGCCGGCCAGACGAACCATTTGTCGAAGATGCGCGCGCTGGCAAAGGGCGTTGCCAGCGATACCGCGACCATGCCGAGCGCGGTCAGCACCAGCGCCGTGCGCAGCCACAGCACCGCCTTCCTCTGCAGGTCGCCTTCCGTCTTGTAGATGACCCAGGCCGCGCCCATCGCCGCGTAGGCCGCGGCAAGGCAGAGCGCCACCAGCGCCCCGAAAGCGACGCCGCCAGGACCGACGTCGAGGCCGAGCACATAGACGCCGAGCATGTAACCCTGCGCCAGCGACGCGATGACCGAGCCGAGGAAAAAGATGCGGTTCCAGCGATGTTTCCTGCCGGCCGGCACCTTGGCGCGGAAATCGAAGGCGACGCCGCGCAGGATCAAGCCGACCAGCAGAACGAAGACCGGAATGTAGAGCGCCGTCAGGATGGTGCCGTGCGCCAATGGGAAGGCGACCAGCAGCAGGCCGACCGCCAGCACCAGCCAGGTCTCGTTGGCGTCCCAGAACGGGCCGATGGCGGCGATCATCGTATCCTGTTCGGTGTCTTCGGCTGCGGCGAACAGGATGCCGATGCCGAGATCGAAGCCGTCGAGGATAACGTAGATCAGGATGGCGAGGCCCATCAGGCCGGCGAAGATCAGAGGCAGCAGGGTCGGCCAGTCGAAGCTCATGACGTTTCTCCCGGTTGCGCAACCGGCTGCGACAGCGGCCTGTCCATGACGCCCGGCAGCGGCGAGGTGTCACCATCCTTCGCCGCCTTCAATGCCAGATGCACCAGCACGCCGAGATAGGCGATCAGCAGCAGCACATAGAGGATGAGATAGACCGCCAGCGACAGCGCGACATGGCTGCCGGCGACCGGGCCGACAGCATCGGCGGTGCGCAGCACGCCGGTGACCAGCCAGGGCTGGCGGCCGATCTCGGTGGTGTACCAGCCGGCCAGCGTCGCCAGCCAGCCGGACAGCGCCATCGGCACCATGACAAGCGCCAGCGGCTTGGGCAGGCTGTAGCGGCGCTTGAGGAAGAACGCCGCCGACCAGGAGACGGCGAGCATCAACAGGCCTGTGCCGACCATGATGCGAAAGCCCCAGAACACCGGAAACACCGGAGGATGGTTGCCGGCATAGTCGTTCAGCCCCGGTACGATGCCACCGGCGCTGTGCCTGAGGATGAGGCTGGCGCCGTCGGGAATGGTGAGCTCGAACCTGTTCTCCCTGGCCGCTTCATCGGGAAGCGCAAACAGCACCAGCGGCACGTTGGGACCGGTGTTCCAGTTGGCCTCCATGGCGGCGATCTTCTGCGGCTGATGTTCAAGCGTGTTGAGGCCGTGCTGGTCGCCGGCAAAGATCTGGATCGGGATCAGGATCGCGGCGGTGAAGACGCCGGTGCGCAAGGCCTTCCACATCGATTCCGAGCGATCGCCGTAGAGATAGCGCAGCGCCGACAGGCCGGCGATCAAGAACGAGACGGTTAGCCCCGAAGCAAGCAGCATATGGACGAGCCGGTAGGGCATGGATGGATTGAAGACAACGGCCCACCAGTCGGTGGCGTGCGCCACACCATCGCGCATTTCGAAGCCCGCCGGCGTCTGCATCCACGAATTGAGCGCGATGATCCAGAAGGCGGACAAGGTGGTGCCGCCGGCCACCAGCACCGTCGCCAGTGTATGGACGCGGTTCGAGACGCGGCGGAAGCCGAACAGCATGATGCCGAGGAACGCTGCCTCGAGGAAAAAGGCGGTCAAAATCTCGTAGGCCAGCAGCGGGCCTGCAATGTTGCCGACCGTCTCCATATAGCCCGGCCAGTTGGTGCCGAACTGAAAACTCATGGTGACGCCAGAAACCACGCCCATGGCGAAGGACAGCGCGAATACCTTAACCCAGGTGAAATAAGCGCGCATCCAGGCTGAATCGTTTGTCGCGTTGTAGCGGAGCTTGAAAAACAGCAGCACCCAGCCGAGCGCGATGGTGATCGCCGGGAACAGGATGTGGAACGAGATGTTCGCGCCGAACTGAATGCGCGACAGAATGAGCGGGTCCATGGCGGCTCCGGCTGCTGCTTGTTTGTTGAAGGATAGGCTTGATGCACCGGACGGTCAAAGCGGCGTCCCGCCGCGAGGCGGAACGCCGCAGTGCCGGTTAATCTGCTTTTGCATGGAATTTGGCTGGACGAGCGGGCAGGTGTTGCCTATTCCGGCGAACCTCGATGTCGAGAACTGTCAGGAGCGGCATTGACATCCGGATTTGCGGACCGACATTCAGCGGATTAAATCAACACTCTGTTTCAAGCAGCCGTTTTCAGCCATGCAGCCGATCATCTCGATTTCCGGGGTCACCAAGACCTACGCCACCGGCTTCAAGGCGCTGAAGGAGATCAATCTCGACATCGTGCGCGGCGAGATCTTTGCGCTGCTCGGGCCGAATGGCGCCGGCAAGACAACGCTGATCTCGATCGTCTGCGGCATCGTTAACCGGTCGTCGGGTTCCGTCACCGTCGACGGCCATGACATCAACCGCGACTACCGCGCCGCGCGCAGCCTGATCGGGCTGGTGCCGCAGGAACTGACCATCGACGCCTTCGAGAGCGTATGGGCGACGGTCAACTACAGCCGCGGGCTGTTCGGCAAGCCGGCGGACAAGGCGTTCGTCGAAAAGGTGCTGCGCGACCTGTCGCTCTGGGACAAGAAGGACGCCAAGGCGATCACGCTGTCCGGCGGCATGAAGCGCCGGCTGATGATCGCCAAGGCGTTGTCGCACGAGCCGCGCATCCTGTTCCTCGACGAACCGACGGCAGGCGTCGATGTCGAGCTGCGCCAGGACATGTGGGCGATGGTGCGCCGGCTGCGCGAAGACGGTGTCACCATCATCCTGACCACGCATTACATCGAAGAAGCCGAGGCGATGGCCGATCGCGTAGGCGTCATCAACCGCGGCGAGATCGTGCTGGTGGAGGACAAGGCCGAGCTGATGCGCAAGCTTGGCCGCAAACGGCTTGTACTGGAACTGCGCAGTCCCCTGGCCACTGTTCCCGACGCTTTTTCGAGCTATGCGCTGGAGCTTTCGCCGGATGGCGGACAGCTGACCTATACTTATGACAACCAGAGCGAACGGCCGGGCGTCGCCTCGCTGATCCGCGAGCTCGAGGCGGCCGGCATCCAGTTCCGCGACATCGATACGGAAAACAGCTCGCTCGAGGAGATCTTCGTCAATCTGGTGAGGAAACCGGCATGAATCCGCGCGCGGCCATGAATCTTCATGCGGTATGGGCGATCTATCGGGTGGAGATGGCGCGCGCCCTTCGCACCGTGCTGCAGAGCATCGTTTCGCCGGTCATTTCGACGTCACTCTATTTTGTCGTCTTCGGCTCGGCCATCGGCTCGCGCATCACCGAGATCGACGGCATCAGCTACGGTGCCTTCATCGTGCCGGGGCTGATCATGCTGTCGCTGCTGACGCAGTCGATCTCCAACGCCTCTTTCGCCATCTATTTTCCGAAATTCGTCGGCTCGATCTACGAATTGCTGTCGGCGCCGGTGTCCTATCTGGAGATCGTCATCGCCTATGTCGGGGGCGCGGCGACAAAGTCGATCGTGCTTGGCCTGATCATCCTGGCGACGGCCTCGCTGTTCGTGCCGCTGACGATCGAGCATCCGTTCTGGATGCTTGCCTTCCTGGTGCTGACGGCGGTGACCTTCAGCCTGTTCGGCTTCATCATCGGCATCTGGGCGAAGAGCTTCGAGCAACTGCAGCTGGTACCGCTGCTGATCATCACGCCGCTGACCTTCCTCGGCGGCAGCTTCTATTCGATCAACATGCTGCCCGGCATCTGGCGCACGGTGACGCTGTTCAACCCGGTGGTCTACCTGGTCAGCGGCTTCCGCTGGAGCTTCTACGGCAAGTCCGATGTTTCGGTCGGCGTCAGCCTCGGCATGACGGTGATCTTCCTGCTCATCTGCATAGCGATCGTCGCCTGGATCTTCAGGACCGGCTACCGGCTGCGCAACTGATCGAACGGGCCTCGTCCCGGCGAAGCAGCCTTATCGATCGACCTTTCCTTGCCGAAGGCGACATAGGCCTGCGCCCGATGCCTGGAACCAGCGCTTGAATGCCTCGATCTTGCTTTTCATGCATTGTTATATATCATGTTATAGATTTTGAGGTGAAGTGACCTATGGAAGACGTCATACGATCGCTTGGCTTCCTATGCCTGGGAAGCAGGCTGAAGCGTATAGGCGAGCAACTGCAAGCGGAGGCGCAGCGCCTACTCGACCGGCTGGATGTTCCGGTTCAGGCGAGCCAATACCCCCTGCTGGCCGCGCTCGACAGGCTGGGTCCGTTGTCTGTCGGGGAACTGGCGCAATGCCTTGGCGTCGCGCAGCCGGGCGTAACGCGAAGCGTCTCGCTTCTGTCCGAATTGGGACTGCTCGAGGCCAGTCCGTCGACCGATGACCAGCGGCGCAGGATCGTCTCGCTTACGCGGGACGGCCGGCGGCTGGTCGATGTCGCAAAGCGCGACGTCTGGCCTTCCATCGAGAACGCCGTCGCGGATTTGTGCGCGGATCTTTCGGGGCCGCTTCTTGAGCAGCTGGCTGCCATCGAGGACGGCCTCGCCGCGGCCCCTCTCGACCGTCGTGTAAAAAAGCCTGAGGGTGCCGCGCAATGAGACATCTGCTTGACCGCCCTGTCTGGAGCGCGCTTCAGACGCGACATTCGGCGTTCGCGCAAGGTAATGACCTCGCCAGGCGATACCGGCCATCGATTGTTCCTTTCGCCGCCACTGGGGCGGACGACCCGGAAAGCCTGCGGGCGCTCGAAAAGCTTGTCTCCCCGGGCGAGAGTGTGATCCTGCTTCAAGCGGACGCCATTGCTCTGCCAACGGGGCTTTCCGCGACTTCGGCCGCAGCCGGAGTTCAGATGATCGCCGAGCAGCCATTGCAGATCGTCTCCGACCCGCGCGTGCATCGTCTGACCCGAGACGATGCCGCTGAGATGCTCGCCCTGGCATTGCTCACCAAGCCTGGCCCATTCACGCTTGAAGCCTTGAGCCTGGGCGATTTTTGGGGTGTGAAAATCGAGGGCAGGCTTGCGGCAATGGCCGGCGAGCGCATGAAGCAGCCTGGCTATACCGAACTCAGCGGCGTGTGCTCACATCCGGAATTTCGCGGCGGTGGCCTGGGCAAGCTGCTGTCCCTGTTCGTGGCAAACCGGATAGTGGCGCGCGGCGAAGTTCCCTATCTCCACGCCTACGCCAGCAATGCCACGGCCATTAGACTATACGAGTCCATTGGTTTCAGGTTGCGAAGCACAATGAATGTGGCTGTGGTTCAGCGCACCGGATGAGTGTCGGCGCATGATGCGCAGCATGGATGCATCCCTTATCGGAAAGGAAGGATCTCTTATGACCGAAATCCTTCCTTGAGACTGCAAGACCTTGCTGCGTGTCAGACCGCGATCTTGCCGCCACCTTGCCTGGTGATGGCAACGACCGACGGGCGCACCGGCATGTCCGGCTTGAAGTCGGGCCAGCGGGTCGACAAATCCTCATAATAGGACGGACGGCCGAAAGCCTCCCAGTCTTCGCCGCCGTCGCCCGGATGCTGGACGGCAACGAAGGCGGTCTGGTCGTCCGGCGCAAACAGGGGACCGCACATTTCGGCGCCGATCGGTACGCGGAAGAACAGCTTTGATGTCGCCCGCGCCGGCCCTTCCGTATCGACAGCCCACAGACCGTCGGTGCGGCCGGTGGCTTTCGGGCCCTGGCCGTCGGTGGCGACCCAGAGGCGGCCGGCCGAATCGACCGCGCAATTGTCCGGCATGCCGAACCAGCCATTGGCGGTGGTTGCGGTCGAGAAGGTGGCGCCTACAGCGGCAACCGAGGGGTCACCGCATTTCAGCAGGATTTCCCACCTGCCCTTTGTCGCGGTGAAATCACCGCCGTCCTCGACGATCTCGATGATGTGGCCAAAGGCATTTTCGGCACGCGGGTTGGCGGCGTCGACCTGATCGGCCTTGCGCTTCGAATTGTTGGTCAGCATGACATAGACCTTGCCGTTGGCGGCATTGGGCTGGATGTCTTCCGGGCGGTCCATCTTGGTGGCGCCGAGCAGGTCGGCGGCGCGGCGCGTCTCGATCAGCACGTCGGCCTGGCTGGCAAAGCCGTTCTCCGCCGTCAGCGGCGCTTGGCCGAAGACGATCGGCAGCCATTCGACCGAACCGTCGTCGGCAAACTTGGCGACATGCAAGGTGCCGTTGTCGAGCAAATCCATGTTGGCGGCGCGGTCGTCCGGGTTGAACTTGCCTGTGGTGACGAACTTATAGACATAGTCGAAGCGCTCGTCGTCGCCGAGGTAGAAGACGACACGGCCGTCCTTGGCGACGATCGATTCGGCGCCCTCATGCTTGAAGCGGCCCATCGCGGTGCGCTTCCTCGGCACCGAAGTCGGATCCTGGACGTCGACCTCAACGATCCAGCCGAAGCGGTTCGGCTCGTTCGGCTCCTTGCCGATGTCGAAACGGTCGTAATGCGCTGCCCATTCATAGGCACCTTCGGGAATGCCGAGGCGCTTGTAATTGGCGGCTTCCTTATGGCCCTGCGGCAGCTCGCCCGAGAAATAGCCGTGGATGTTCTCCTCGGCCATGACATAGGTGCCCCATGGCGTGACACCGCCAGCACAATTGTTGACGGTGCCGATGACCTTCTTGCCAGTCGGATCGGCGCTGGTCTTGACGCGGTCGTGGCCGGCGACGGGGCCGGAGAGCGCAATCTCGGTATTGGAGCTGATGCGGCGGTTGAGCTTGCCGTCGCGAACGACCTGCCATTTGCCTGATACCTTGCGGATCTCGACGATAGTGCCGCCATGCGCCGTCATCTCGACGTCGACTTGTTCCTTGCTGAGGGGCGCCTGCTTGGCCTTGCCGTCGACGATGGTGACGAGGCCCGGAAACATCAGGTGCGGATTGGTGTATTCGTGGTTGACCACCAGCAGGCCGTGCTCGGCCGAGCCGTCGATCGGGATATAGCCGACATAGTCGTTGTTGTAGCCGAATTGCCTGGCCTGGGCTTCCGCCGACTGTTTTGTCGGATCGAATTCCGGCGAATCGGCGAACAGCGGATCGCCCCAGCGCAGCAGTACATCGGCGTCATAGCCGGGTGCGACGTGATGCTTGTCGTCTATGCCGGCCTCGAGCTCGTCGAAAGCGAAGGCGGAGGCTTCGGCGGCTCGGGCGTTGTCGGCGGTGATCAGCGCCAGCGGGCTGACGGTAGCGGCTATGGCCGAGACGGCAAGCGAGCCCTTGAGGAAGCCGCGGCGCGAGAACCGCGCGGCGATGATCTCACCCATGGTGCGGTTGTCGCTGGGATTGGCTCCTGGCCCATCGTTTTCCTCGAGCAGGCTGGTGCGGAAATGGGCGTCAGGGGTGCGATGTTCGGTCGAGCGCTGTTCAGTCATGGGGGGCCTGCCTCTGGCTGGATGGATTGCTGGAGCGTGTTGCCTGGCCAGTCCGGTATCGCCGGCAGGTCACAGTTTGATGACATGCCGGCTAATTGCCACCTGCGATTTCGTATCGACATCAGCCCCGCTTGACCGCGACCGGCGCTTCGGAAACAAGAGCTGCGGCAGGCGCGTAGGAACCACACCGGGAGGAACAAATAGTGAGTTTCTGGGGACTTGGGCAGCTCTGCGTTTCGACGGTGATCTTCCTGCTGGCGGCGATGGCTGCAAAACAGTGGGGGCTGGCGCCGAGCCTCGGCAAGATCGTGCTGACGTTGGCGCTCTATTCGCTCGGCAATCTGATCATGCTGAGGCTGATCCGTGAATTCGGCATGTCGGTGTCGTTCAGCCTGTCGGCGGTGATCCAGTTGGTGTCGGTGAATGTGGTGGCGCTGGTCTTCTTCGGCGAGCGCGTCAATGCCTTACAGGCAACCGGCATCGTGCTTGCCATCGCAGCGGTGGCGCTGATCACGCTCGGGCCCTATCTGCAGAGGCTGTAACTGCGATCGGGCCGATGAAGAAGGTTGCAAGAAGACTGCGCAACTGGCTGGAGTTCCCGGTTCTGCTGGCCGGGCTGGTCATTGCCGGCGGGCTGTGGGGGTTCGAGGAGCTGATGGAGATGGCGCGGGCCACCACGCCGCATGCCTTCGATACCGAAATCCTGCTTGCCTTCCGCAAGGCCGGCCAGCCCGACAATCCGATCGGACCGGCGTGGCTGGAAGGAGCGATGCGCGACATCACCAGCCTCGGCAGCGCCAGCGTGCTGGTGCTGATCACGGCAGCAATGATCGTCTATCTGCTCCTTATCCGCAGGCCAGGCGCGGCGCTTCTCATGTTCGTCGCGGTAGCGGGCGGCCAGCTCCTGTCGAGCGTGCTGAAATTCGATATCGACCGGCCGCGCCCTGACCTGGTCTCGCATCTCGCCGATGTGGCATCGCTTTCGTTCCCGAGCGGCCACGCCATGCTGTCGGCGGTGACATATTTGACGCTGGGCAGCATGGCGGCGCGGTTTTTGCCCGGGCGGACAACGAAGATCTATGTGCTCGGGCTGGCGGTGCTGACGACGGTGGTGGTCGGCATCAGCCGCATCTATCTCGGCGTCCACTGGCCGTCCGACGTATTGGCCGGCTGGTGCGCCGGCTTTGCCTGGGCGATGCTATGCTGGCTTGCGGCACGGTTCCTGCAGCGATGGCTTGGGCGGGCCGACGGCACCTGACTCATGTCAGTGCATTTGCGGTCAAATCAGCCTGTTGATCAGGCCATGGCCGCAGCCTGCCAACAGGCAAACCATCGACAGCAAGGCTGTCGAGGTCGCCAACGCTTTGAATATCTTCACCCGCTCATCCTTTTGAAGTCGTGCCTGTGAAATCGGGATCGCAGTGGATGTCCCGCCAAACGATGCCGAGGTTTGTAGCATGACAGCGCATCAGAGTGCTGCATGTTTCACGTATGCAAGGTGATTCTTGAACCATCATAATAATCAGGCGCTTCACCGCAGACACGCCGCAAGCTGATCGACCACGGCGTCAAGCGGCCGCTGGTGACTTATGCCGCCTCGATCACGGATGCGCGGGCGCAGCTTAGGAAAGCCGCACCCGCCGCCTGAGCCGATGGCTCGCTTAGTCGAGGCCCAACGCTGCGACTTCGCCCTCATTCATCAGCGGCACGAAGAGGGTCGACCTGCCGTCGGTGCCGATGTCCGCGCTGCCCGGCTTGAACGTCGCAACCACCTGCGGCGTGCCGCCTGCTTTGTAGCGGTAGAGCGTGCCGGTCATATAGGCAGTGGCGTAGATGCTGCCGCCGATGACAACGACGCCATCGAGGTTGGCGAATTTTTCCGCGCCGGGCAGTGGCGCAATTGCCTTGGTGGCGAGATCAACCGAGAGCAGGCCGCCCGGCTCCGCGGTGCTGAAATCTGATTTGATGCCCTTGCCCCACGAAGCGACGATCAGCCGGCCGCCATCGGCGAAGATGCCATTCGGCGAAGCAAGCGCCGCATCCCTGACGAACAGTTCCGGCCGGTCGCCATCGACGCGATAGATCGTATCGGCAAGCATGTCGGTGACGTAGACCTTGCCGGACGCGTCGGCAGTCATGTCGTTGAGGAAGACGGCGTTCGGCACGTCGATCGTCGATGTTAGCTTGCCGCTTGCGAGATCGACGACGCGCACATGGGTGATATCGGCGACGTAGAGTTTGCCGTCGGCAATCGCCATGCCCTTGGGCGCGTCCATGCCGTCGGTCCAATGTTTCGTAACCATCTTGCCGTCCATCGACAGGACCGACAGATATCCATTGCCGTCGGCTTCGCCGGGATTACCGACGATGTTCGAGACGATAACGCGCTGGCCGGCGGCGTCGAACAGGGCCGATTCCGGTTGCTCGAGGCTGCCGGCGCGCCAGAGTTCAGCGGCCTGAACTGCCGGCGCAGCCGCGATGCCGACGATGGCGAGAAGTATCGGTGTGAAGAGGCTCTTCATGGCTAGTCTCCTGTAATGGACTGGCGGAGAGCTAGGCCTTTCGATACTTTTCGGGAAGATGTATCAGGACTAGTACCGAAGGCTGATACCAAATCGCGCAAAAGAGGTGCATCCCATGAACGGCCTGATCTTCGAAGCGCTCAAGCGGACGCTTAACGCCAAGGGCGTGACCTATCGCGTCCTTGCCGAGCGGATGGGCGTTTCCGAGCCGACGGTGAAACGCATCTTTCATGAGCGCAACTGCAAGCTCGACCGGCTGATGGAGATCTGCACTGCCGCCGGCGTGGAGTTGGAGAACGTGCTCGGCTCAATGAACAGAGGACCGGGACCTGCCAACCAGATCGCGCCGGAGATCGAGCGCAAGCTCGCCGGGCGGCCGGCACTGCTGTTCGTCTTCGTCATGCTTTCCGAGAAATTCACGCCCGAAGGTATCATGCGCTCACAAGGACTGAGCGAGGCTTCGATGTTCCTCTATCTGCGCGACCTCGAGGAACTCGGCCTGGTCGCGCTCGGTCGCGGCCTGTCGGCAAGGCTGCTGGTCGAGGCGCCGATCCAGTGGAATTTCGACGGGCCATTGCGGCCGCTGTTCGAGATGACCAACAAGAATTTTATCGGCTGGGCCATCACCCATCTTGAGCGCGAGTCGACGTTCGTCAGCTTCTCCAGGCGGATGCGGCCGGAAACGGCGGAGATGGTCAGGCGCGAGGCGGAGGAATTGGCGGAGCGCGCCAAATTGCTTGCTCATCACGACCAGCACACGACGCCCGAAGACGGGCTGGTCGGCTACAAATGGACGTTTGCGTTCGGCGCAACGCCGTTCCCGGTGATCATGCCAATCGGCCCGCATCCGCGCGACGCAGGCGCGCGGACGGACGATCGAGTTACGGCCGCTGCAAACGGACGCGTCTGCCGGCCTAGGTCAGAATGTAGAACGACCGAGTCTGGGCTGTTGGCGGCAGCCAGTCTGACTGAGCTTCTCACCCCTGAGTATCGGCCGCAAACCGGTTTTCTCGGAGCGTCCCTTGCCCAATCACAAGATCGAGCGGCTATTCGGCGGTCTTGTTCGCCGCCACCTTGTCATCCCAGACCATCTGCCGGTAGTCGAAGCCGTATTCCAGCGTCGGCTTGACGATGCGGAAATAGGGCGACAGGTCGAAGTCGCGCGGCGTGTAGAGCGAGTGGTGGCGGATGTGCAGGATTTCCTTGCGCGAATAGCTCGACTGGGCCGAAGCACGGCCGGGCGCCCGGGTAATCTCGGGCAGGATCGGGTAGCGGATCTGGCCGTAAGCCTCCGCGATCAGCGACGAGCAGATGGCGCGCGTCGGGTCGCCGGAACCGAAAGCCAGCATGCGGCGGCGCCAACGCACCGGCACCGGCGGCGTCGGCAAGAAGTAGCGCAGCATGTCGAATATGTTCTTGAGATCGTATCTGAGACCGAGCCTGCCGATCATGAAGGCGACGACCGCTTCGCGATCGTCCGGAGCCAGGCCGCTCGCACGGCAGATGCGGGTATTGTAGCTGCGGTAGCGCGACAGCGGCACGGCGATGCAGCCATCGCCGAGCGTGACCTCGATCAGGCGCCGCCGCTCCGATCCGTCTTCCGGCTCCGGCAATGCATCGCCGACATAGAAGGAGGCATGCGACCAGGTCGACTGGGTGAGGTATTTGATTGCCGCCGATATCTTCTGGTTGCCCTCGATGAGCAGGATGTCGCCGGGTTCGAGCGTGCGGCGCAGCGTTTCGGCGTCCGACGGCGTGTAGGGCTCGTAGCCGGACGATTCCTCCTGCAGCCGGCCGGCAAGCCAGCGGCCAAGTCGGTCCAGAAGCGTGTCGCCGGGCTCGGTCATGCCAGACGGCGATTACCACAGGGCGGCAAATTAGACCATGATCAGCCCACGCTAGGCGCGCCGGCGTCTTCGTGCTGCGGTGCCGCTGTGAGATCGTCGCGCACCTTGCGGGCAAGCTTCCTCGTCGAGCGCTTCGGACTGTCGCCGAAAAGCCCGGCCGCCTCGGCGAGGCAGGTCTTTTTCAGGCTCTTTTCCGAGCGCTTCAGCAGCTTGGCAAGCAACCGCGTCTCCTCAGGGGGGCCGAGCGGCTGGTCCTCGGCATCGAGAAGCGCGCGCATAACGAACACATCGTGCAGTTCGCCAAGCCGCTCGCCCAATTCGTCGACGGCCTTGCGCCGCGTCTTGATCGGCGTTGGCCACAGCCTGCCGAGCAGCGACAGATGCATGCCATGCGTCTTGGCCGCCTTGCGCAGATCGTGAAAGTCATCGGCTTCGCCGCGCGAAGCCGCCTTGTCCAGCGCTTTCCTGGCGCGGCGCAGAGTAGTGCGCGCGCCTTCGGCAAGCACGTCGGCAGCCTGCTCCGGCTGGTCGGGCAGAGCGAGCTTGTCGATCCGGACGACACCTTCCTCGCAAGCGGCGATCGCCGCGCCTATCGCAGCCTCGAGGCCTGCTCCGCCATGCAGTTCATGCTGGCGCGCGACGAGCCTGTCACGCAGGGCATCAAGGCCGCCGGCACTTTGCTCGGGAAAGCTTGCCGCTAGCCGGTCGATTGTTTCGACCAGTGCAGTCGCCTCACGCGGGCCGGCAAGCAGGGCCGCTACCTGGCGGTAGCACTGGTTCTCGGTCACGCAGAATGTTTCGTCTCCGGAACGGACAAGGCGCAGCAAGGCGCGGACGTTCTTCAGCCGTTTGCGGCATTTGTGCAGCCCCTGTTCGGGCCTGTCACGCGCGGCGTCCAGAAGGACAAGCGCCTTGCCGATCTCCTCGGTAAGGATGCGCCTGACCTCGCCGGTCAGCGACATGCGCGGATCGATACGAAAGCTCATGCGACGATCTCCGGAATCCCCCCAAGGGCGAGCGACGCGTTGTAAAATCTCGGCTCGCCGGTGACCTCTCGGCCGAGCCAATCTGGCAGCATTTCGTCCGGTACATCCTCCGGCGTCTCGAGCTCGGCGATCACCAACCCCGCAAGCGTCCCGCCGAAGACATCGACTTCGTAGCGATAGCCGCGGTGTCTAACATGGTGGCGTGTCTTCTCGATGACATGTCCGATGGCAAAGGCCTGCATCTCCTGCGCCTCCGCCAAAGGCACCGGATATTCGAATTCATCGCGCTCGCGTGCCTGGCTGCCGAACTTGAGCGTCAGCTTGGCGGCGGCGTCATCGCTGATGCGCATACGCACCGTGCGGCTGGGTTCGGCGACAAGATAGAATTGACGGATATGAATGTCCGCCTCGACCATCGCCCGCCATTCTTCACCTGCGACCAGGAATTTACGCTCGATTTCCTTGCCCATAGCCAGGCACTAAAGCGCCCACAGCCAGAGTTGGCAAGTCGCTTGACCGCACTTGACTTTAATCATTCGATTGATTAAATTATCGGCCATGATCAAATCGTCCAGCGCCAGCGGCCTTCCTCATGAGGCGCCCAAGACCGCCGCAGATATGACGCGGACGGCACTCGTGCACGCGGCGCTAAAGCTGTTCGGACGGCAGGGTTTCGACGGCACATCGACGCGCCAGATCGCGGCTGAGGCCAAGGCCAATATCGGCTCGATCGCCTATCATTTCGGCGGCAAGGAAGGGCTCCGCAACGCTGCGGCCGACTACATCGTCGACACCATCCAGACCGTTGCCGGCCAGGCGATCGGCAATCTGCAAGCGCCGGCCGCGGCATTGGCGGACACCGAGGCCGCGCGGGCACATTTAGCCGTTGCACTGGAGCGGATGGTGGCCTTCATCGCGGCAAGGCCGGAAGCCGGCGAGATTGTGCAGTTCGTCCTGCGTGAGCTGTCGCATCCAACCGCCGCGCTCGACCGTATCTATGATGGCGTGTTCGAACCGGCGCATCACCGGCTCTGCCTGATCTGGGAACAGGCGACGGGCGAGCCGGCCGAGAGCGAGCGCACAAAACTCACCGTATTCACGCTGATCGGCCAGGTCGTCTATTTCCGCATCGGCCGCGAGGCGGTTATGCGCCGGATGGGCTGGCGCGAGATCGGCGATGACGAGGCCGGCAGGATCGCGGCAACAGTAACCGACAATCTCAGTGCGATTTTAGCTCGGCGCGATTTGGCTGTACGGAAGGATCGTGGATCATGAGCCTGCTCTGTTCTTTGCCGCTTGCCGCCCAGCTTTTCAGCGCCTGCGCGCCGGCAGCACCGCTCGCCGTCGGCTACGTCGAGGGCGATTATGTGCTGCTGGCACCGATCGAGGTGGCGCAGGTCGAGACGATTGCGGTCAAGCGCGGCGACCGCGTCGCGCCCGGCACGCCGGTGGTGACGCTGGAAAACGCCGACGCCAAGATCGCCATCGCACAAGCCGAGGCGGCCCTCGCGCAGGCCCAGGCGCAACTCGCCGACCTGCAGGTCGGTAAGCGGCCGGAAGAGATCGCGGTGCTCAAGGCGCAGGTCGACATGGCCAAGGCGCAAGCCGCCGACGCCAAGCGCCGATACATCCGCGCCAGTGATCTGTTCAAACGCGGCACCGGCACACAGGCCGACTACGACACGGCTTCCGCGACGCTGGAGACGGCCAACGCGCAGGTCGGCCAGGCGGAGGCCAATCTCGCCGTCGGCGGCCTGCCGGCACGGCCCGAGACGATCAAGGCCGCCGACAATCAGGTGAGGCAGGCGCGATCGGCGCTGGAGCAAGCGCAATGGCGGCTGTCGAAGCGCGTGCTGACGGCGCCCTCGCCCGGCCGGGTCAACGATGTCATCCGCTATCCGGGCGACACGGCCGGGCCGACCGCGCCGGTCATCTCCATACTGCCGGACGGCGCGGTGAAGCTCAGCGTCTATGTGCCGGAAAGCGCGTTCTCGTCGGTCGAGATCGGCACGCTGCTCAACGTCCATTGCGACGGTTGCGGATCGGGCGTGAAGGCTCGCGTCAGCTACGTGTCGCCGGATCCGGAATTCACGCCGCCGGTGATCTACTCGCTCGAGACCCGGCAAAAGCTGGTCTATCTGGTCGAAGCGCGGCCGGAGGGCGACGCCAGCGCATTGCAGCCCGGCCAGATCGTCGACGTCGATCTGGCGGACATCGGAAAATGAACGTCATCGACGTGCATGGCCTGGTCAAACGCTTCGGCGACAAGACCGTCGTCGACCATGTGACGATGACGGTGGCCGAGGGCGAGATCGTCGGCTTCCTCGGGCCGAACGGCTCAGGCAAGACGACGACCATCCGCATCATGTGCGGCTTGCTGACGCCGGATGAGGGTGAAGGCACGGTTCTGGGCTTCGACATCCGCACCGACAGCCTGCGGATCAAACGCGAAGTCGGCTACATGACGCAGAGATTCTCGTTCTACGAAGACCTGACGATCGGCGAGAATCTCGAATTCGTGGCACGGCTGTACCGGTTGAAGCCGCTCGATGAGCATGTGGCTAAGACGCTTGAGGAGCTTGGCCTGACGTCGCGCAGAAACCAGCTGGCCGGCACCTTGTCCGGCGGCTGGAAGCAGCGGCTGGCGCTGGCCGCCTGCATCATGCACAAGCCGAAACTGCTGCTACTCGACGAACCGACGGCTGGCGTCGACCCGAAGGCCAGACGCGAATTCTGGGACGAGATCCACCGGCTGGCGAGCGGCGGGCTGACCGTGCTGGTCTCCACCCATTACATGGATGAGGCCGAGCGCTGCCATCGCATCAGCTACATCTCCTATGGCAAGATGCTGGCTACCGGCACGGTCGAGGACGTGGTGAGGAACGCCGGGCTGACCACCTTCGTCCTGCAAGGGCCGCAGCTCGATCAGGTCGCTGCCGCACTTCATGGCCGCCGCGGCGTCGACCAGGTGGCGCCGTTCGGCGCGACGCTGCATGTCGTCGGCTCCGACAGGACGGCACTTCAGGCAGCGCTCGCCGACGTCGAGAAGGAACACAAGGGCGTCAGGGTCTCGCCCGGCGAGACCAGCCTGGAGGATGTGTTCATCCAGTTCATGTCCGGTTCGAAGGACAACATGGGATGAAAAACGGGATAAACAGCATCTTTTCCTTCGCCAGGCTGGGCGCGCTGCTGATCAAGGAGTTCATCCAGATGCGGCGCGACCGCATCACCTTCGCCATGATGCTCGGCGTGCCGCTGATGCAGCTGGTGCTGTTCGGCTATGCCATCAACAACGACCCGAAGAGCCTGCCGGCAGCGCTGGTGGTGATGAGCAGCGATCCTTACACGCGAGCCATGGTTTCGGCGCTGCAGACCACCGGCTATTACCGCTTCGATCATGTCGCGCAAAGTGCCGCCGAAGCCGAATTCCTGATGGCGCGCGGCGACGTCGCCTTCGTCGTCACCATTCCCGCCGATTTTGCCCGACGGGTCGAGCGCGGCGATAGTCCGCAGATCCTGATCGAGGCGGATGCGACCGACCCGGCCGTCGCCAGCGGCGCCATCTCGACGCTCGGCACCGTTGCCAACCAGGCGCTGCTCAGGGCACGCGGCATGCAGGAGACGGCGGCCGAAGCTGCCCGGGGCCAGCTTCAGGTGGTGGTGCACCGGCGCTACAATCCGGAAGCCGTCTCGCAATACAACATCGTGCCCGGCCTGCTCGGCGTCATCCTGCAGATGACGATGGTGATGATGACCTCGATCGCGCTGACGCGCGAGACCGAGCGCGGCACGATGGAGAACCTTCTGGCGATGCCGTCCAGCCCGCTCGAGATTATGCTGGGCAAGGTGCTGCCCTATCTGGCGGTCGGCGCCGTGCAGGTGCTGGTGGTGCTGGCGGCGTCGAAGCTTCTGTTTGCCATCCCCTTCACCGGATCGATGTCGCTGCTGTTGACGGCCGTCCTGATCTTCGTGCTAGCGCTGGTGCTGCTCGGCTACACGATCTCGACGATCGCCCGCACGCAGATGCAGGCACTGCAGCTCACCTTCTTCTTCTTCCTGCCGTCGATCATGCTGTCGGGCTTCATGTTCCCCTATCGCGGCATGCCGGACTGGGCGCAGATTTTCGGCGAGGTGCTGCCGCTGACGCATTTCCTGCGCATCATCCGCGCGGTGATGCTGAAGGGCGCCGAGCTGCCGGCGGTGGCAACGGAAATCGGTTGGCTGGTGGTGTTCGTGGCGCTGTTCGCCGGCATTGCGCTGGTGCGGTTCCGCCGGACGCTGGATTAGGGTCAACGCAATCAGCTTGCGCAAATGATCGAGATTCACACGGTCTTGGCCTGGCCCGGGACCGGTGTCAGTTCGGGTGCACTGAGCCCTTCGAAGGGATCGCGCCAGGCGTCGATTTCTTCAAGCTGCCGATACCAGCGGCCGACAGAAGGATAATCATCAAGAGGCAATCGGGCGACGTCGTTGAAGGGCAGAAACGTCGCCATTCGAAAGTCGGCATAGGAAACCGAATTTCCGACCAGCCAGTCTCGCTCGGAAAGCTCGGCATCAAGTATTGCGGCGGCGGTGCTGAAGTCGCTCAGGCCCTCCTCAACCCGCGCCTGATCGATCGGGCCGATCCCATAGCGCTGTTTGGTTCCGCGTTCGAAATGCACGACGTCGCAGGCTCTTGCGAAGTTCTCTTTCCCCCAACTCAGCCATCGGATCATCTCGGGCTCGTCGTCGCCGGTGCGCCAGAAATGCGAATGCATGTCGCGTGAAAGCCGGCAGGCTATGGCGTCGGCCTCCCAGAGGCTTTTTCCCAGGCCTACGAGAATGGGCAATGAGAGATTTGGATTGAGCGGCCGAAAGCGCTCGGCCTGCCCCGGAGCAAAGGGAGAGGCGAATTCGAACTCGACCTTGGCTTTAAGATACCGTGCCACCGCGACCGCGAGGCGAGGATTGGGATTGCGGCTGAAGAACAGTTTCATCGATCTCAGTCTTTCAAGAGTACCGGTTCGACTAACGCAACGGAGGCTCGAGCGCCTCGAACCGGCACATCACCTGGAATTGGTTGCTATCTTAGCCGGCAGCAATGATCTCGGCATAGGTGCTGAGATCGACATTGCCGCCGGAGAGCACCACGGCAATGGATTTCCCGGCAAGGTCGATCTCGCCTGACGACAGCGCGGCCAGGCCGACGCAACCGCCAGGTTCGACCACCAGCTTCAGGCAAGCCATCGCATCGCGCATCGCCTGTGCTACCGCCTTGTCGGAAACGGCGATGGCGCCGGCGAGGTTCTTGCGGTTGATCTCGAAAGTGATCGCGCCCGGCTCGGCGACGAGAAGGGCATCGCAGATCGAAGTATGGCCGGGCGCGTTCAACACCCTGGCGCCTTTGATCAGCGAGCGGCGTGTGTCGTCGAAATGCTCGGGTTCCACCGCCCAGACGGCGGTGCCCGGCGAGGCGTCCTTGACCGCGATCGAAATGCCGCTGCTCAACCCGCCACCGCCGCAGGGAACCACTACCGCATCGAGGCTGACGCCAAGCGCTCTTGCCTGGCGCATCAATTCGAGGCCGATCGTGCCCTGGCCGGCGATGATGGCCGGATCGTCGTAGGGCGGCACCAGGACCATGCCCTTTTCCACGTAAGAACGGACGACGGCAGTGCGATCGTCGCGGACCCGGTCGAAGGTGATCACTTCCGCGCCCATCTTCCTGACATTGCCGACTTTCATCGCCGGCGCATCGGTGGGCATGGCGATGACGGCCTTGACGCCGAACATCGCCGCCGCGGCGGCAACGCCTTGCGCGTGATTGCCCGACGAGAAGGCGACGACGCCGCGGGCGCGTTCTTCCGCCGAGAGCGAGGAGAGCTTGTTGTAAGCGCCGCGGAACTTGAACGAGCCGGTGCGCTGCAACGTCTCCGGCTTGAACAGGATCCTGGCGCCGAAGCGCCTGTTCAGCTCCGGCGATTCGATCAGCGGCGTTTCGACGATCAGTCCGGACAACCGCACTGCTGCGCTGTGAATATCGGCGATGCCGGGAGGGGTGGTCATGGCTAGGTCCTGCAAGAGATGAGACCGCCTATGTGCACGGAATGGGAGGCGGCGCACCAATGAAAAAATGTGACCGTTACAATTCGTCTTTGGAGGCAGGAGTGGGGCGTGACCGTCCCCACCGCCTCCTCGGCCCTCCGCCATGCATTCGGTCGCTTCAATCGACAAATCGTTGCCGATTGATCGGCATAGCCTGCCGCTCCTCACCCCAACAGCGTCTTTTGCCGTTTGGGACCGCCCATCTTGCGCCAGGTGTTGAAGCGGTGGGTGGCGGCGGCGAATGAGATCTTCATCTGTTGGGCGACCGAATAGCGCGACTTGCCCTCGTCGAACAGCCGGTAGCAGCACTCGACGCCCTCCTCGGTCAACTTGCCGTCGGGAGCCTTGTTGTGCGGATTGGCGGGATCGAATTTTTCGACCTGCTGCTCGACCAGGCCTTTCAGGCGCTGCAGATCCGTCTCAATATTAGCGATCAGGTCGAGAACCGGTTTGGGATCAAACGGCTGCTGTTTTTCCGGCATCTGCGGGCTCCCTTCTCTTGGTTGAGGTTCGGTTATATAAGTGAACGTTTGCCGATAGTAAACGGCGACCTGTTCGGGGATTTTGAAGCCTGAACCTTTTGAGTATAAGCGGAGCGCACACGATTGACCGGCGACGTGCGAGGTCATAGTTTAGAACCATTCTAAACTAGGGTGAATTTCTCATGCTTTCCCGCGTTTTCGGCATCGGCCGCCGTCCCTTTGAATCGCTCTCGGAACAGGAGATCCTGGCGCTCGCCATCTCCTCCGAAGAGGATGACGGGCGCATCTATCGCGCCTATGCCGACGGGCTGGCGGAGAGCTTTCCGCAATCGGCCAAGGTGTTCGAGGAGATGGCGGAGGAGGAGGACGGCCATCGCGATTCGCTGATCGAGCTTTACCGCAAGCGTTTCGGCGAGCGCATACCGCTGATCCGGCGCGAACATGTGAAGGGCTATTACGAGCGCAAGCCGGACTGGCTGGTGAGGCCGCTCGGCATCGATCATGTGCGCAGCCAAGCCGAGGCCATGGAGCGGCAGGCCTACCTGTTCTACATCGAGGCGGCCAAACGCACAGGCGATGCGTCGACGCGAAAGCTGCTCGACGACCTGGCGATCGCAGAACAGGGCCACGAGACACTAGCGCAGCGGCTGGAGCAAAAGCATGTGCCGGGCGCGGTCAAGGACGAAGAGGCGGCAGCCGAGCAGCGCCAGTTCATCCTGACCTATGTGCAGCCGGGGCTGGCCGGGCTGATGGATGGCTCGGTGTCGACGCTGGCGCCGATCTTTGCCGCCGCCTTTGCCACGCATGATACGTTCCAGACCTTTCTGGTCGGGCTTGCCGCCTCGATCGGCGCTGGCATCTCGATGGGTTTCACCGAGGTGGCTTCCGACGACGGCAAATTATCGGGCCGCGGCTCGCCGGCAAAACGCGGGCTGACCGTCGGCGTCATGACGACGCTGGGCGGGCTCGGCCATGCGCTGCCCTATCTCATCCCGCTTTTCTGGACGGCGACCATTGTCGCCGCCGTGGTGGTTTTCTTCGAGCTGTGGGCGATCGCCTTCGTGCAGAACCGCTACATGCAGACGCCATTCTGGCGCGCTGCCTTCCAGGTGGTGCTGGGTGGCGCGCTGGTGTTTGCGGCAGGGGTGCTGATCGGGAATGCCTAACAGTCCTTAACCATTTACCACCCGGCTATCTGCTGGCGCCTCGGCGCGTTCGGTCAGGCCGTAATCACGCACGACATGGGCGATGCGTAAACGATAGTCCGCAAAGATACCGCCGCGCCCGGCCTTCTGCGCCTGCCGATGTTCCTGCGTGTTGCGCCAGGCCTTCACCGCGTCCTCGTCGCGCCAGAAGGACAGCGACAGGATGCGGTTCGGATCGGCAAGGCTCTGGAAGCGCTCGATCGACAGGAAACCGTCGATGCCGTCGAGCAGTGGGCGCAGGTCGGCGGCGATGCCGAGATAGGCATCGCGCATGCCCGCCGCCGGCTCGACCTCGAAGATGACGGCGATCATGGCTTCACCAAAGGAGCATGCGGCCCGGAGGCCAGCTTGAGGAAGATGCGGTCCTCCTTCAGGATGAATTTTTCCCGGCGGGCGAACTCGTAATTCGCCTTGCCGGCGGGATCGGCGGCGAGCCGGGCGCGGTAGGCTTCGTAGGCCGCAAGACTGTCGATGTTGTAGGCGGCATAAGCCGTAGTGGCCGAGCCTTCGTGTGGCGCGAAATAGCCGATCAGATCCGCGCCGCAGCGCGGGATCGCCTGCCCCCAATTGCGGGCATATTCCTCGAACGCCGCCTTGCCGAACGGATCGATCTCGTAGCGGATGAAGCAGGTTATGGTCATTTTCGCCTCCTTGGCGGTGGATGTTTTCTTGCGGTCACAGTTCGAGCCGGATCGAAACGTTCCGAAGATCGATATGCTAGGCAAATCCCTCGCCGATCATGCCTGCCAGAACGATTTCGCGCATTCGCGGCGGACGTCTTCAGGTGTCAGGCCAAGGTCACGCAGCAGATGATCGTCGATCTCGGCAAGGTCGAGACGCTGCAAATGACGGTCGTGCCACCGCTTCAGGAGCCGCAGCCGCAAGCGGCGCAAGACAATGAACGGGAACGGCCGGCGAGCAGGCGCGGCGCTGAGAATGGCCCTTGCAGGCATCGTCGTCTCCTTGATTTGCATCGAGACTAATGCTTTATCTGACGAGGATGCTTCGATGAGGAACGAACTATGCGCGAAGGACCTGACATAGCCCGCATTGCCAGCCTGGTGGGCGATCCGGCGCGGGCAAACATGCTGTCCGCACTGATGGGCGGAACGGCACTGACGGCGAGCGAACTGGCGCTCGAAGCCGGCGTGTCGCTGCCGACGGCGAGTTCCCATCTGTCGAAGCTGATGGAAGGCGGGCTGCTGACGCTGGCGAGCCAGGGACGGCACCGCTATTACGGCCTCGCCGGTCCGCAGGTGGCAGGAATGATCGAAGCCATCACCGGCGTTGCCGCCGCGGTCGGGCCGCAGAGGGTGCGACCCGGCCCTCGCGACGCGGCGATGCGCGTGGCGCGGGTCTGCTACGACCACCTCGCCGGCGAGCAGGCGGTGGCGATGCTGGACCGTCTTGTCGCTCGACAAGTGCTCCTGCGCGATGACGAGGAGATTCAGCTTGGGCCGTCGGCCGCCTCGCATTTCGCCGCGATCGGCATCGACATCCATACCAAAGCGCGGCGACCGGTGTGCCGGGCCTGCCTCGACTGGAGCGTGCGGCGTTCGCACCTTGCCGGCACGCTGGGCGCCGCCATTCTCGACAAGATCCTCGCCGAAAAATGGGCGCGGCGCGAGAAGGACAGCCGTGCCGTGATCTTTTCACCGGTAGGCAAGCAGGCCTTCGAGAAGACGTTTCTCGCCTGACAGATCGCTTCGACGCGCTAGAACGCGTTCATCGTTTCACAAACGCTGAACCGCTCTAGCTTTTTTGTTTTGACGCATGTCGTTATCGCAAAACCGCTGCACACTTTTGCGCAACATGCACTAGCCGCGCTTGAGGGGCTTGGCCTGCTTGAAAAAATCCTCCCAGGGATCGGCTTGCCCGAGCCGCTTTAGCGTCGTCTTGTCGCCGATCGGAAAGGCGTTCGGCGGCAATCCGGCCTCGATTTCCGCCCAGGTCACCGGCATCGATACCGTGGCGCCTTTTTTGGCGCGCGACGAATAGGGGGCGACGGTGGTGGCGCCGCGGCCATTGCGCAGATAATCGACGAAAATCTTGCCCGTGCGCGCCTTCTTCGACAGCGTCGCCGTGTAGCGGTCGGGTGCCGCCTGTTCGAGCGCTCGGGCGAACTCATGGGCGAAGCCTTTGACCTCGTCCCAGTCCGCCGACGGCTTCAGCGGGACGAGGACATGATAGCCCTTGCCGCCCGAGGTCTTGACGAAATTCGGCAGGGACAGTTCGTCGAGCCGGCTGCGGATATCGAGCGCCGCGGCACGCACCGCCTTCACGTCGACACCCTCGTCGGGATCGAGATCGAAGATGATCTGGTCGGGTTTTTCCAGCTCGTCCGTGGTCGAGCCCCAGATGTGGATCTCGACGACGCCGAGCTGCACCAGGGCCACGACACCGTCGAAATCGCGGATGAACAATATCTCCTCGCCGTCGGTGGGATCCTTCATCACGGCGATCTTGTCGTGCATGCCGGCCGAGGCATGTTTTTGGAAGAACCGTTGGCCGCCAACGCCGTCCGGCGCCCGCACGAGGCTGAGCGGCCGGTTGATGACGAATTGCTTCATGCGCGGCCAGACCAGCGCGTAGTGATCGACCAGATCCTGCTTCGATACGTTCTCCTCGGGCCACAGAAGCTTGTCGGGGCGGGACAGCGTAACCGAGGTTTTCGCCGCGCCTGCGGCTTTGGCGGGCTTTGGCGTCGGCTCTGCCGTGGCTGAGCGTGCTTTCGGTTTCTCCTGCACGACTTCCTCCGCCGGCTTGTCCTCGCGCAATCCCTGGAACGAGGCGTGGCGTATTATACGGTCCGACGTCCAACTGCGAAACTCCACTTCGCCGACAAGTTCGGGCTTGACCCAGACCAGCCCCTTGCCCCTTGGCACCGCCCTGTCGAAAGGCGAGGTTGTCGTCTTCAGCGCATCAAGCCTCTTCTTCAGCTCGTTGGTGCTTTTGGTCGTGAAGCCGGTGCCGACGCGGCCGGCATAGCGCAGCTTGCCGCCCTCGTGGTAGCCGACCAGCAGCGAGCGCAGGCCGCGCCCGGTCTTGTCCGACGGCATGTATCCACCGATGACGAATTCCTGGCGCGCCGTGCATTTCGACTTAACCCACGAGGGAACACGGCCGCTGCGGTAGGGCGCATCGGCGCGCTTGGAGACAACGCCTTCGAGGCCCAGGCGGCAAGCGTGCTCCAGCATGATCTTGCCAGGCTCGGCAAAGTGGTCGCTGAAGCGCACGGCCTGATCCTCGGCCTGTCCGGCGAGCAAAGTGCGCAGCCTTTCCTTGCGCTCCACCAGCGGCTCGGAACGGATATCCTCACCGTTGAGACGCAACAGGTCGAAGACATAGTAGATGAAACGGTCCGTACGGCCCGCCGACAGATCTTGCTGAAGCAGCGAGAAGGACGACACGCCATTATCCGCCAGCACGACGATTTCGCCGTCGATGATCGCATCGGTGCATTTCAGGCCGCCAAGTGCCGCGACAATTGCGCCCCCGAATTTGTCGGTCCAGTCGAGGCCAGCGCGTGTCAAAAGCCGCACCTCGGTGCCGACAAGCTGGGCCTGCATGCGATAGCCGTCGAACTTCACCTCATGCAGCCAGTCCTTGCCGGGCGGAGCGTCTCGCTCCAGCGTTGCGAGCGCCGGTTCGATGAATTCGAGCCGCCTGGCCGCGACAGCCTTCGCTTTGCTGGCGGCCGGCCTGTCGGACTGCCAGACGCCTGGCTTCTTGCCGTCGGCGGTCTTGCCTTCGCCGACCTCCTCGATGGTCAGCCCGGATTTCACCGATTGCGGCGCCTCCTGCAAAATGTCCTCGCCCGGACGCGCGGCGGCATCGTCGGATTTGATCAGCAACCAGTTGTCACGCTTTTCGCCCGGACGCGGCTTCAGCCGCACCAGATGCCAGGCGCCATGCAATTTGTGGCCATGCAGTTCGAAACTGATATGGCCTTTCTTCATCGCCTTTGCCGGGTCGCCATCGGGGACCCAAGTTCCCTCGTCCCAGACAATGACCGAACCCCCGCCATATTGGTCCTTCGGGATAGTGCCTTCAAACGGCGCATAGTCGATCGGGTGGTCCTCGACATGCACGGCGAGCCGCTTTTCGTGCGGGTCGAGGCTCGGGCCTCGCGTCACCGCCCAGCTCCACAGCACGCCGCCATGCTCGAGGCGAAGGTCGTAGTGAAGCCTGGTGGCGGCATGCTTGTGGATGACGAAAATGCCACCCGGCTCGGCTTTCTTGCCGCGCGAAACTTTGCCGGCCGGCTCGGCCGTCTTCTTGAAATTGCGCTTGGCGTGATACTGCTCGAGGCTGGCCATGGTCTGATCCTAAGCAGATTTGCGCCGAGCAGCTTTGGACTTGGCGCCCTTTGCCGGGCGTCCGGTCTTTGCCGGCGCACCGGCTTCCGACGAAAGGCTCTTCCTCAGTGCATCGAAGAGATTGACGACGTTGGAGGGCCGTGGTTCCGCCTTTGTCTTCGGTGCCTTCTTGCCGGCCTTCTTGGCGCGGACCAGCTCGATCAGGGCGTTTTCGTATTTGTCCTCGAATTCGGAAGGATCGAACTTCGCCTGTTTCTCATCGACGATGTGTTCGGCCAGTCTGATCATCTCGGCGTCGGTCTTCACCGGCTTGATGTCGCCGAACACCATCTCGGGCCTGCGAACCGTATCGCCATAGCGCAGCGTCGTCAGCAGCAGACCCTTGCCCAATGGCTCGATGACCACCGGACGTTCGCGGCGATAGAGCACAATGCGGGCTAGCCCCGCCGTCTTCTTGGCGGCCATGGCGTCGCGGATGACGGCGAAGGCCTCTTCCGAGACCTCGTCAGCCGGCGTCACATAATAGGGCGTATCGAGATAGATCTGCTGGATCGAGGATTTTTCGATGAACCCATCGAGGCTCATCGTGTGCGAGGATTCGATCTGCACGGCTTCGATCTCCTCCTCCTCGATTTGGACGAAGTCGCCGTCGCCGACCTCATAGCCCTTGATCTCGTCGCCTTCATCGAGCGGCTTGCCGCTTGCCGAATCGACATAGACGCGCCTGACGGTATTGCCGGTCTTGCGGTTGAGCACGCGGAACGAGACTTTCTCGGCCTGGGTGACGACATTGGTCAGTTCGACGGCGCAAGTGACCAGCGAAAGCTTGAGATACCCTCTCCAGGCGGGGCGCGGCGCCATGACAAACTCCCTGCGCGACAACGTTCAACCGAGAACGGGCAAAACCCGTTCCGGTTCCGGCGGCGCAAAAGGCAAGTCCGGGCTTTCGGCCCAGCCTTGCCTTGAACTCAATTCTCTATCGCTGCCCTACTCGGCGGCTTGCAGGTTGATCTTGCTTTCCGCCATCTCGGTAAGCTTGCGGTCGGTCGCCTGTTCCTCCTTGAGATTGTTGGCCAGCACATTGGCGCAGTCGCTGCGGCCCAGTTGCTTGGCCCAGGCAATCAAGGTGCCGTAACGGGTCATTTCATAGTGCTCGACCGCCTGGGCCGAAGCGATCAGCGCAGCGTCGAGGACCTCCTTGTCGGCGATGTCGCCGCTGACGTCGTCGGCCTCTTCGAGAATGCCGTCGATGGCCGGGCAGTCGACCTGCTTGGCCTTCACACCGTGCAGTTCGAACACCTGCTCGACACGCTGGATATGACCCTTGGTCTGGGTGAGATGTTTCTCGAAGCCGGCTTTCAGCTGCGGATCACTCGCCTTGTCGATCATCTTCGGCAGCGATTTCTCGATCTGTTTTTCAGCGTAGTAAATGTCGCGCAGCGTGTGCACGAACAGGTCGTCGAGTGTTTTGATATCCTTCGAAAAGAAGCCCATGGCCTTTGCCTTTCCATTGCTCTTGCAGTTTCGGATTTTTGGCTGCGGCCTAACCCGAGCACCACAGCCTGCGGAACCGGTTCGTCCCGGCACTGGGAAATCAACGTGCGGCTGACGGGCGGGTTCCTGGTTTTCCGGCCGCGTGCACGGAAATTCCGCGGTCCAGCAAAAACCTGAAACAAAACCGCGCCTCTGCGACATTCAGGCGAAACACATGTGATGCAAAAGTCACACTGGACGAAATGCCGACAGACTGCATGGAAACACCGCGAATCAGCCGCATTCCAGCCATGAACAAAGGCATTTTCGACCAGAGATTAACATCGCGTTCACCGACTATTCACGCCTGGACGCTATGATCCCCGCAATTCGGAAGGGACATCCGAAACGGGACAGGGACCGAGTAAATGAGCTTCTGGAATCAAATCGCCGGCTATGCCGCCGCCATCCGCGAATTCGTCGCGCCGACCTATCGACCCGAGCGCTATTACATGCGCGGCCCAGGCCCCGCCTGCGCGCGCCGTGGCAACACGCTTGGGATCGGCGTGCACTGATGATGAGCATGGAGAGCCGTCACGACAGCCGTATCTGCCGGCCTGACGCCGACAATCGGTCGACGACCTATCGCGCCGAGCGCCCTGTGCTGACCGACAGACGGCGTGCGACACCGCCAAGCCTCTAGCATTCCGGGCCTTGATCCAGCCGCCGGCAGGCCTAGTGTCGCCTGACACCAGCTGCCGGGCGCCCCGTGATCATCAAGCCTAACCATTCTCCTGAGCCGCCAGAATTCGAATCGAGTCGCCCGTTGATCGTGTTCGACGGTATTTGCGTGTTGTGCTCGGGCTTTGTGCGCATGGTGGTGAAGCTCGACCGCAAGGGCCGCTTCCATTTCGTAACGGCGCAGTCGCGCTTTGGCGAAATGCTGTTCAAGAAATACGGGCTGCGGACGGATCGCTACGAGACCAATCTCGTCATCGTCGATGGCGCCGCTTTCACCCGCCTGGACAGTTTCGTTGCCGTCATGGCCGAACTCGGCTGGCCGTGGCGGGCGGCGCGGATCCTGCTGCTGTTGCCGCGCCCGCTTCGCGACTGGCTCTACGACCGCATCGCAAAGAACCGCTACGCCCTGTTCGGCAAGAAGGACAATTGTGAAATCCCTTCCGCCGAGGTGAGGGCAAGATTGATCGGCTAGGTTCGTTGCCGTGGCCGGGCGTAGCGAGCGGCGCTGGGCATTTGGGGGGAACTGCGGGATGAAGGTTCTTGTCGTCGGCGGCTATGGCACCTTTGGTGGTCGTATCGTCGAGCTTTTGGAGGGCGAGCCGCGTCTGATCCTCTTCGCCGCCGGGCGCTCGCTCGCCAAGGCTGACGCTTATTGTAAGAGGCGTGCCCCGACAGCAGCCCAGCTGGTGCCGGCACTGTTCGACCGTGACGGCGATCTTGCCGCGCAACTCGCTGCATTTGAGCCCGATATTGTAGTCGACGCGAGCGGTCCGTTCCAGGCCTATGGCGAGGGACGCTACCGCCTGATCGAGGCCTGCATCGCCCGGCGCATCAACTATCTCGATCTAGCCGACGGCTCAGATTTCGTCGCCGGTGTCTCTGCGTTCGACGAGGCTGCGCGAAACGCCGGCGTCTTCCTGCTGTCCGGCGTCTCGAGCTTTCCGGTGCTGACGGCGGCGGCGGTGCGCCGCCTGTCTTCGGACCTGACGCGGGTCGACGGCATTCGCGGCGGCATCGCGCCTTCGCCCTTTGCCGGTGTCGGCGGGAACGTCATTCACGCTATCGCCGGTTATGCCGGTCAGCGGGTGCGGCTTGTTCGCAACGGCCGTCCCGAACAAGGCCGTCCGTTCACCGAACAACTGCGCTACACAATCGCGCCGCCTGGCCGGCTGCCGCTTCGAAACACGCTGTTTTCGCTTGTCGACGTTCCCGACCTGCGCGCCTTGGCCGAACTTTGGCCGGAGGCGAGGACCATCTGGATGGGAGCCGGGCCGGTACCCGAAGTGCTTCACCGCGCCCTGATCGGCCTCGCCTGGCTGGTGCACGCCGGATTGATCGGTTCGCTTTTGCCGCTGGCGCCGTTAATGCATCAGGCAACGAACCGGCTGCGCTGGGGCGAGCATCGCGGCGGCATGTTCGTCGAGGTGGAGGGATCGGACCAGGCGGGCGCCATCGTCAAGCGCTCGTGGCATCTCTTGGCCGAGGGCAATGACGGGCCGCTGATCCCGTCGATGGCGGTCGAAGCACTGGTCCGCAAAGCGCTGGCCGGACAACAACCGGCGCCGGGCGCACGGGCGGCGGTGCGCGATTTGGAGCTCCGGGATTACGAGGCCCTGTTCGCCGGGCGGACGATCTACACCGGCTTCAGGAACGGGGCCGCGGACGAGGACAAGCCGCTTTATGCCGAGCTGCTCGGTGCCGCCTGGCAAGGTCTTCCCGAGGCAATACGGTCAATGCATGACCGTACGATCACGGCCGCAGGCCGCGCGCGCGTCGAACGCGGGCGCAATGTTCTTGGCCGGCTAATGGCCTGGATGGTCGGCTTCCCCGGGGCAAGCGAGGACATCCCGGTTCATGTCCGCTTCGACACCGACAAGGACGGCGAGACCTGGACGCGGACCTTCGGCAAGCACAGTTTTTCGAGCCTGCAGGTCGCAGGCCGGGGTCGATCGCAGCGCCTGCTGTGCGAACGCTTCGGCCCGCTGACCTTCGCGATGGCACTGGTTGCCGAGGACGGCCGGCTGGCACTGGTCTTGCGCCGCTGGAGCTTTTTCGGCCTGCCGCTGCCGATGTGGCTCGGTCCACGCTCGACTTCCTACGAAACGGTGGAGGATGGCCGCTTCCGCTTCCATGTCGATATCTCGCATCCGCTTGCCGGCATGGTCGCCCGCTACCGCGGCTGGCTGGATCCCACCGGCCCGCACGGCTCCAGCGAGATCGTGTCGCCTGCCACCTTGCCAAGTTCGCGGCAGTCCTGCGCCGTGCACAGCGTCCAGCCCTGACCCGTGGCGCCCGAGGCGGCGAGCACCAGGCGCCGCTGTGGCCCGACCTTGGGCGAATAGACCCACCAGCCGTCGCGCAGTGCCGAGCCTTGCGGCGGCTCCATCCCGGCGCCCGATCCCTTGATGCGGGCCTCGACGAGCTCCAGGCCGGACGGCAGCACCTTCCAGTCTTCCTGCCACTGGGTCTTCTCCACCGAATGCACCCAGGACAGCGTGAAGGCAGCGACCGCGAGCGTCACCGTCTTGCCGGCCGCGACGATGCAGAGGCTCATGCCGAGTTGGCCAGCGAAGCCTGCCGCGCGCGCCAGCAGTGCCAGCCGATCCAGGCAAGAGACAGCACCCAGCCCGCCTCGTCGGTGAGCGGCAGTGCCGCAACCAGCAGCACGCCGGCGGCGAAGGCGACGAGGCGTTCCCACCAGGCCATGCGCCGGGCGAGAAAGCCGACGGCGGCGGCACCCCACAGGACGATGCCCATGCAGGCCTTGATGACGATATAGGTAACCTCGACGGGATAGCCGAACTGGGCGGCGATCGGGCCGGGGTCCTGCAGCATCAGCGCCGGGGTATAGACCGCCATGAACGGCACCACGAAGCCGGCAATGGCAAGCTTGGTGGCCTGGATGCCGATCTTGAGGCCGCTTTCCTTGGCCATGGGTGCGGCGGCGAAGGCGGCTAGCGCCACAGGCGGGGTGAGATCGGCCATGATGCCGAAATAGAAGACGAACATATGGCTGACCACCAACGGCACGCCGAGCGACAGCAGCGCCGGCCCGGCCAGCGACGAAGTGATGATGTAGTTGGGAATGGTCGGTATGCCCATGCCGAGCACCAGGCAGGTGAGCATGGTCAAAAGCAGCGACAGGAACAGATTGTTCTCGCCGATCGAGATGATCCAGCCGATGAAGGTCGAGGCGATGCCGGTGAGCGTCAACGTGCCGATGACGATGCCGACAATGGCGCAGGCAATGCCGACCGGCAGCGCGTTCTTTGCTCCCTCGGCAAGGGAATCCACGCATATGCGCAGCGTCTCGCGCCCGCCTTTGAAAGTGAGGCAGGCGACAACCAGCACGGCGATGACCAGGCTGAGGATGTCGACGCCGAATTTCATGAAGGAAGCCGCGGCAAGCCCGAGCGCCAGCCAGAAGACGATGCGGAAGGCGAGCGGCCCGATCGATGCCGCAAGCGGCGTGCCGAGGATGAGCACAATGGTCAGAGCCAGGCCCATGGTGCCGGCGAATACCGGTGTGTAGCCGGCAAACAGCAGGTAGATCAGTGCTGCGAGAGGCAGTACCAGCGGCCAATGTTGTCTCACCGCATCCCACGGATTGGGCAGGTCGGCCTTGGCCATGCCGCGCAGGCCGGCCTTGCCGGCTTCCAGGTGCACCTGCCAGAAACAGGCGCCGAAATAGAGCAGCGCCGGAATGATCGCCGCCTTGACCACCGCGGCATAGGGGATGTTGAGCGTCTCGGCCATGATAAAGGCAACCGCGCCCATCACCGGCGGCATGATCTGGCCGCCCATCGAAGAGGTCGCCTCGACGGCGCCGGCGAACGCCGAGCGGAAGCCGAAGCGCTTCATCAGCGGGATGGTGAACTGGCCGCTGGCCACGACATTGGCGACGCCGGAGCCGGAAATGGTGCCCATCAGCGCCGAGGACAGCACGCAGACCTGCGCCGGGCCGCCGCGCCATGAGCCGACCAGGCCAAGCGCAAAATCGTTGAACAGGGCGATCATGCCGGCGCGTTCAAGAAATGCGGCGAAGACGACGAAGATGAAGATGTAGGCGGCCGAGACATAGATCGGCGTGCCGTAAATGCCTTCGGTGCCAAAAGCGAAGGTGTCGACGAGCTGGGCGAAATCATAGCCGCGATGGATGAAAGGCGGCGGCAGATGATTGCCGGCAAATGCGTAGGCAAGGAAGATGAAAGCGATGACCGCGAGCGGCAGACCCATCAGCCGGCGAGCCGCTTCGAAGACCAGCGCGACCAGCACCGCGCCGACGATCAGGTCAGGCGTGGTGAGAAAGCCGGAGCGGCGGATGAGGTCGGCATAGAACACCCAATTGTACAGACCAGTGGCGAAGCCAAGCACGCCGAGCGTCCAGAACACTGCTTTCGCCGGGACGCTTTTGGCGCAAAGATTGGCGATTAGGGCAAAGCCGAGCAGCAGCAGGAAGCCGACATGCATGGCGCGTACGACCTGGCTCGGCAGGCTGCCATAGGCGGCGATGTAGATCTGGAAGATGGAGAAGGTGATGGCGATAAAAAAAGCCGCCTTGCCGGCGATGCCTTCGCCGAAGCCCGGCGGCAATCCTTCGACAGGAGCTTCCGCTGTGGGGGAAAGAACGGTCGGGGTTGCGGTCATTAGCGGGTTCCTGGCGGGGCGCGCTCCAGCGAAGCGAGGCGGGTGGGGTCGATGCGGCAGTGCGCGGCCTCAACCGACCGTACCCATCCATCCGCCTGCGGCAGCTGTCCACCTTCTCCTCAAAGGGGGAGGGATGGCTCCTTACTTCACCAATCCCTTTTCCTTGTAATACCTCTCGGCGCCTGGATGCAGCGGCACCGGCATGCCGTCGAGCGCCTTGGCCGGGTCGATCGCCTTGGCGGCGGCGTGGGCAGCGGTGAGCTGGTCGAGATGCTCGAACAGCAATTTGGTCATCTGGTAGGCGGTCTCGTCGGAGACATCGGCGCTGGTGATCAGGAAATTGCCGACGGCGGCGGTCGCGACATCCTCGGTCTGGCCCTCATAGGTGCCCTTGGGGATGACCACGGACAGATAGGGCGAGCCGATCTTGGCGACGTCCTCCGCCGGCACGGCAACGATGTTTACCGGCACTGAGGTGGCGAGATCACGGATCGACGCGACCACAAGGCCGGCCGACTGCAGCGTGGCGTCGAGCTGGCGGTTCTTGATCAGCTCCACCGATTCGGCGAAGGGCAGATATTCGATCCGCCCGAGGTCTTCGTATTTCAGCCCGGCAGCGGCAAATATCGTGCGGGCGTTGAGCTCGGTGCCTGAGGCCGGCGCGCCGACCGAAAGGCTCTTGCCCTTGAGATCGGCGAGCGTTTTGATGCCCGACTCCTTGCTGGCGACGATCTGGATGTAATTGGGATAGATGGCGGCAATGCCGCGCAGCTTGTCGAGCTTGCCTGGGAAGCCTGCTTCGGTGTTGCCTTCGGCGGCCAGCTTGACGGAATCGCCGAGCGCAAAGGCGATCTCGCCCTTGCCTTGCTGCAGCAGGTTGAGGTTTTCGACCGACGCTTTCGTCGCCTGCACCTGGGTGCGCGCGCCTTCGATGCCCTTGCCATAGATTTCCGATAGCGTGACGCCGAGCGGATAGTAGACGCCGGACGTGCCGCCGGTCAGCACGTTGATGAATTCCTGTGCCTTGGCCGATACCGCGCCAAGGCCAAGCGACAGCGACAGCACGCCGGCTGCAACAAATTTCGTCCTGAAATTGAGCATGCGATTTCCTCCCTGAAAATTCGCCGCCGTGCCCTCCTCTGCGGCACGAAGCGAGGCGAGTTTAGACAGCGGGCGGGAAATGCCAACCCGCAATAAGCAGCGATTAGACGAACGGCTAAGCAGTGCCCCAGCACATCGGCGCTTGCGCGAGGTCGCATCGCGGCCGAAAGATTTTTCCAGCGCCTGTCGAAATCGGGCAGGGCCGCGCGACATACGTCCGGCTCGCAACGATGCGGCCTTAGAAACGGGAGAAGACGATGCGATATATGCTTTTGATCTACGGAAACGAAGCGGGGATGGCAGCCGCGCCGGCAGACGCGGTGACACAGATGTCGAGCGCCTATGTCGCCTATACCGAAGCGTTGAAGAAATCTGGCGCCTGGCTCGCCGGCGACCGGCTGAAGCCGACGCAATCCGCTACCTCGGTGCGGATGGCCAATGGCAAGACCAATGTGCTCGACGGCCCCTATGCCGACACCAAGGAGCAGCTTGCCGGCTTCTATATGATCGAAGCGGAGGACGTCGACGCGGCCATTGCCTGGGCGGCGCGCTGCCCGGGCGCCAGCACCGGCACCGTAGAGGTGCGGCCGATCTGGGAACTCACCATGTGATGCCGGAACTGCCCGATACCGCGCGGGCGGCGGCGGAAGCGGCCGCCCGGCAAAGCTACGGCAAGCTGGTCGCATATCTCGCCGCACGCACGCGCGACGTGGCCGCTGCCGAGGACGCCTTGGCCGATGCCTTTGCAGCGGCGCTCGAGCGTTGGCCACAGGCGGGCGTGCCCGACAAGCCGGAAGCCTGGCTGCTGGCAGTGGCACGCAAGCGCCGCGTCGACGTTGTCAGACGGCGACTGACAAGCGAGGCGGCCCGCGACCACCTTAGGCTGATCGCCGAGGAGATGGAGGCACGCGTGGCCGACGAAGACCTGCCGGACGAGCGGCTCAGGCTGATGTTTGCCTGTGCCCATCCGGCAATCGAGGCCGGCATGCGAGCACCGCTGATCCTGCAGACGGTCCTGGGCTTCGACGCAGCGACCATCGCCTCGGCTTTTCTTGTCTCGCCAGCCACGATGAGCCAGCGCCTGGTGCGCGCCAAAATGCGCATTCGCGAGACAGGCATTCCGTTCCGCGTGCCGGAGCGGGCCGAGCTCGGCGAGCGGCTGGGCACCGTTCTGGAAGCAATCTACGCGGCGTTTGCCGAAGGTTGGTCCGACCCGGCCGGCACCGAAACGCAGCGCCGCAACCTAGCGACCGAAGGCATCTGGCTCGGCCGTCTGCTGGCGACGTTAATGCCGGACGAACCAGAAGCGCTCGGCCTGCTGGCGCTGATGCTGTTCGCCGAGGCGCGGCGTGCAGCCCGGCGCAACGCGGCGGGCGATTATGTGCCGCTGGCCGAGCAGGATCTTGCATTGTGGGACGACACCCTGATCGATGAAGCGGAGGCGCTGCTCGGGCGCGCGGCGGCCAAGGGCGTTGTCGGCCGCTATCAGCTCGAGGCCGCCGTGCAGTCCGCCCATACGACGCGGCGGCTGACCGGTTGTACCGACTGGGTCGCGATCAAGGAGCTCTACGACGCGCTGTCGGTGATTGCCGGTTCGCCGGTGGTGTCGATCAACCGTGCAGTGGCGATTGCCGAGGCCGAAGGTGCTTCGGCAGGATTGGGCGCGCTTGACCAACTCAGCGGCGACAAGCGGCTGTATGACTATCAACCTTACTGGGCCGCCCGCGCGGGCCTGCTGGCCAGACTCGGCAAAGTTCCGCAAGCGAGCGAGGCCTATGACCGGGCTATCGGCCTCGAACGCGATCCGGCCGTGCGCCGGTTCCTGCAGGAACGACGGGCAGGGCTCGGCCATGCGGAAAGACACTGAGACAAGGCGGAGTGCTTAGGCCGGCCACATGTCATGGGAAGCATTCAGCCTCTTTATCACCCGATGCTCCCGCAAATTGGCCCACAGGCGTTCGATGTTCGGCCAAGCGGTTGGAACTGTCGCGACCTCCGTATGCCAGGCCACCAACATGACGAGATAGATGTCGGCCAGCGAGAGCCGGTCGCCGGCCAGCCAGTCCCGGCCTTCGAGGGCGGCATCGAGAACGGCGAAGCTGCGATCCATTTCCGAGACCGCCGCCTGTTTGACGGCGTCCACGCCGCCGGCGTCGGCCGTGTAGCGATCAGCGTAGAAGAACCGCAGGTTGGCTGGATAAATGACGGAGGACATGAAAAACATCCAGCGCAGGAAATCCGCACGGTCAGGTGTGTTCGCTGCCGGCGCTAGAGCTGCTTCCGGGTGGCGTTCGGCGAGCAGAATGCAGATTGCCGCCGACTCGGTCATCGAGCGTCCGTCCGGCAAGACCAGCACCGGCACCTGGTTCAATGGGCTGATATCTAAAAAGGCCTGATCGAGTCGGCCCTTCGGAACGTCGATCTGGTCGAAAGGCACGCCCGCCAAAGCGAGGGCCGCCTCGACGACAAAGCCGCCGGTATTGGCACGCGTATAGAGTTTGTACATGAAGTCCTCCGCCAGCCGGGCAGCGACGATTTGATACGGAAGTGACCCGCCGCTCAAAGCGAACGACGCCCGCCACAGGTGGTTTTTCAGCGGTCCACGCCGAAGCGTTGATACAGAACGTTTGATGCCGGAGGGAATCGCGAAGGATCGCTACGAACCGGTCAAAAACGCTCGTGTCTAAGCGCCCAATCCCTCGAACAGGATCGTCGAGAGATAGCGCTCGGCGAAGGAGGGGATGACGACGACGAGGTTCTTGCCCTTGTTCTCGGGCCGCGAGCCGACGACGATCGCCGCTTGCAGGGCGGCACCCGACGAGATGCCGACCGGCACACCTTCGAGCCGAGCGACGAGCCGTGCATTGGCAACCGAATCCTCGTTCGAGACCTTGACGATCTCGTCATAGATCGTCGTGTCGAGGATTTTTGGCGCGAAGCCGGCGCCGATGCCCTGGATCTTGTGCGGGCCTGGCTGGCCGCCCGACAGCACCGGCGAAGCTTCCGGTTCGACGGCGACGACATGCACCGAGGGCTTGCGCTTCTTGAGCACCTGGCCGACGCCGGTGATGGTGCCGCCGGTCCCGATGCCGGCAACGAAGATATCGACTTCGCCATGGGTGTCGTTCCAGATTTCCTCGGCCGTGGTGCGGCGATGGATTTCCGGATTGGCCGGGTTTTCGAATTGCTGCGGAATGACAGCGTCGGGCAGCGTTGCCGCCAGCTCGTCCGCCTTGGCGATGGCGCCCTTCATGCCTTTCGGCCCCTCGGTCAGCACCAGTTCGGCACCGAGCAGCGCCAGCATCTTGCGGCGTTCGACGGACATGGTTTCCGGCATGGTCAGGATCAGCTTGTAGCCCTTGGCGGCGGCGGCAAAGGCGAGCGCGATGCCGGTATTGCCCGAGGTCGGCTCGATCAGGGTGGTCTTGCCGGGCGTGATCCTGCCCGAAGCCTCCAATGCCTCGATCATCGAAACGCCGATGCGGTCCTTGACCGAGGCGATCGGGTTGAAGAATTCGAGCTTGGCCAGCAGATTGGCGACGACACCCTTCTCCCTGGCGAATTTATCAAGCCGCACCAGCGGCGTGTCGCCGATCGTCTCGGTGATCGAATTGTAGATGCGGCCGCGGCCGGGCACGTGTGTGGGGGTGGCGGGCTTGTTCATTGATTTTCCTCCCAAAGGTCAAGCGGCAAGAGTCGGGGCGGGCATAGGATAGAGCCATCCACCGCGCAAGATAGGCTGTCGATCGAAAAATATCCGAGTGAAGTTCGTGCTGAATACCCCCGCCCTTGCAAGGCGTGGCAATCGTTGGGCGGATTGGCGAAAGAGATCTATTGGCGGGCGGCAATTGCCGCGGCCGCACCGACCATGAAGCCGGCGGCGGTGCGGTTGAGTGCCCTCAGCGCCCGCGGCGACTTCAGGAACCAGCGCGCCTTGGCCGCCAGCGCCAGATAGGGCACCAGCACCACGAGCAGGACGACGATCGTGATCGCGACGAGGATGCCGTAATCGGCCAGCGTGATCGTCGTCAGATCGACGATGGTCGGGGTGATGGCGAGATAGAAGATCATCGTCTTCGGATTGCCGAGCGTGACCGCGAGGCCGGCTACGAAGCTGGATGCCAAGCCGCCCTTGCCTTTCTTCGCCTCTACCGTCTCGGGCGTGATGCCGCTCGTCCAGAAACGCCAGCCAAGAAAAGCGAGGTAGGCGACGCCCAGCCATTTGATGGCCAGGAAGACAATGCCGAAGGTTTGTGCGACGAAAGCCAGGCCGAGCACCACGGCAGTGAGATAGGTCAGGTCGCCGAGCATCAGCCCGAACGACATGGCGAGCGAAGAGCGGAAGCCGGAACCCAGCGCACGCGCAACAAGCGCGGTGACGCCTGGGCCGGGGATGGCTGCGGCGATGCCGAGGGCGGCGCTATAGGCGAGGAACCCGGTGAGTGTCATGATTCGCGCTTGTCGCACAATGTTGAGGTTGGGTGAATTCCCTCGGCCCGAATTCGATTGCGCCAGCGCAGCAGGCGCCACCGCCGTTCAGGAGCGGCCGTCTTCGTAGGTAACGCGCCAGATGGTGCCGTTGCCGTCCTCGGTGACGATCAGCGAGCCGTCCTTGGCCATCGCGACACCGACCGGGCGGCCCCAGACGGCGTCGTTCGAGATGACGAAGCCGGTCATGAAGTCCTCATATTCGCCGGTCGGCTTGCCATCCCTGAATTTGAGCCTCACCACCTTGTAGCCGGTCCTGGCGCCACGGTTCCACGAACCATGCATGGTGACGAAAGCGTCACCCTGATAATCCGCCGGAAAGTTCTTGCCGTCGTAGAAGGCCATGTTCATCGGCGCCGAATGCGCCTGCATCAGTACATCGGGGACAGTGGCCTTGCTGGCGAGGTCTGGCCGCTCGCCCTGATGGCGCGGATCCTCGTTATTGCCGATGTAGTACCAAGGCCAACCATAGAATCCGCCGTCCTTGACCGCAGTTGCAAATTCGAACGGCACGTTGTCGCCGAGTTCGTCGCGCTCATTGACGACGCACCACAATGCGCCGGTGGCGGGCTGCACGGTCATGCCCGTACAGTTGCGCAGGCCGGTGGCGACCGTTCGGGGATTTTTCCCATCCGGATCGAAGGCGAGCACGTCGGCACGGCCGTCCTCGGAGCCCCAGGCCGCCCCGAGCGGCTTTGATTTCGCCCAGGCGTCGAGGCCGCTATCCGGCTCCTTGCCTATGTCCTCGGCGACGTTCGAGGCGGAGCCAACCGACAAATAAAGCGTTTTGCCGTCCTGCGAGAAGGCGATGTCGCGGGTCGTATGACCGCCCGACGGGATTTTGGCGACAATGGTTTCTGGTTTGCCGGATGTCTTCAGGTCGCCATCGCGATAGGGGAAGCGGACGATGCTGTCGCTGTTGGCGACATAAACCCATTGCGGTTTGTCTCCTGGCGGATAGAAGGCGATGCCGTAGGGATAATTGAGCCCCTTGGCGAAGATCGCTTTCTCGATGGGCTTGGCGCTGCCCTCGGCGAGACGATAGACGCGTATTTGGTCGGCATGGCTGTTGGCAACAAACAGGTCGCCATTCGGAGCGACGCGCACGACACGTGGATTGACGATGCCGGATGCGATCATTTCGGCCGAAAAGCCCGGCGGCAATTCTGGCTTGGCGCTTTCGGGCCGTTCCGCCACGCCGGCGCCGTTCGAAGCGGATTGGGCGGGGTCGGCTGCCGGCATGTCTTGCGGCCCGATCAGGCGGCGGACGCCAGGCCTGTCGGCGTGCCAATCGCCGAACGCGGCTTCGCCTTTGAGCACATTCTGGTCCGCCTGCTGGGCGGCTGCCGGTGTCGCAACAAGGAGGGCAGCGGCAACGGCCGCAAAGCCGCCAGATCGGATCATCAACGTCCTCCGGGATTCGCCTCGAACAGGGCAAACGGCATCAGGTATTGATCGTTCCAAGCGGTCGTCCAGCACACGAGGATTTGAAGCCGAACCCGTTCAGTTGCCAGAGGCGTAAAAGTCGTCGTCGAGGCGCTTTTCCAGCGCGACCAGATCGGCCGGCAGCGGCAAGCCCATCGCCCGCATCTCTTGCAGCTTCTCGCGCAACTGCTCTTGCACCTCGTGCTGATCCTCCGGCTGGTTGATCATTTCTTCGAGCAGCAGACTGATCTGGGCCTTGAACGATTCCAGCGCCATTCTTTTCTCCTCCTTGCGGCAGGCCCGCGGCGGCTCCTAGCTCAGCATGCGCGAAATCAGCTGCGCGGTATAGTCGACCATCGGTACTATGCGCGCATAATTCAGCCGCGTCGGCCCGATGACGCCGAGCGCACCGACGACGCGCGCGTCCTTGTCGCGATAGGGTGCCACCACCAGCGAGGAGCCCGACAGCGAAAACAGCTTGTTTTCCGAACCGATGAATATGCGCACGCCCGGGCCTTCCTCGGCGAGGTCGAGAAGCTGGATCAGCCCATCCTGCGTCTCCAGATCCTCGAACAGATGCCGCAGCAACTCTATGTCGGCCTGGGCAGTGACGTTTTCCAGGAGATTGGCGCGGCCGCGCACGATAAGCCGCCCAGGCACGCCGCTTTCAGCGCCTGCCCAGACCGCCAGGCCCTTCTCGACCAGATCCTGCGACAGCGTGTCGAGGGCTGCCCTGGTCTCTTCCTTGATGCGGGCGATCTCGACCCGCGCCTCGGCCAGGGTGCGACCGCGGATATGGGCGTTGAGGAAGTTGGAGGCTTCGTGCAATTGCGAGATGGTGATGCCGGCGGGCAGATCGATGACGCGATTTTCGACGTCGCCGTTCTGCGAGACCAGCACGGCCAGCGCCTTGGTCGGCTCGAGCTGGATGAATTCGATGTGCTTAAGCGCCACCTCATTCTTGGCGGCGAGCACGAGGCCGGCGCCGCGCGACATGCCGGACAGCATCTGGCTGGCCTCGGTCAGCATATGCTCCAGCGTCGCGCCCGAGCCGGAGGCGCGCACCTGCGCCTCGATGGTGCGGCGCTCCTCGTCGGAGAGGTCACCAAGTTCCATGAAAGCATCGACGAAGAAGCGCAGGCCTGCCTGGGTCGGCAGCCGGCCAGCCGAAATGTGCGGCGCATAAATCAGGCCGAGATGCTCAAGGTCGCTCATCACATTGCGGATGGTGGCCGGCGACAGCGACGACGGCAGGATGCGCGACAGGCTGCGAGAACCGACCGGCTCGCCATCCCTCAAATAGGAATCGACGATGCGCCGGAAGATGTCGCGCGAACGCATGTCGAGCGATTGAAGTGCGGGCGATTGCAGCGCGTGCGACGGGAGCACGTGCGACTGCAAACCGGGATCGACTGCCTTTGTCATTTCGAGCCAAAAACCTCCGCTCTGAAGATATAGACTTCCGCGGCGGCGGCGCAACCGGTCCATTTTCCTTTGCGCCTCACGCCCCGTGCGGCTACAAGCCGGCCAAGATTCCCCGGCCAAGATTCCGAAGAAAGAAAGAAGCCTGAATGCGCCCTTCCAAACGCCAATTCGACGAAATGCGCCCCATCTCCTTCGAGCGCGGCGTCTCCAAGCATGCGGAAGGCTCGTGCCTGGTGAAGTTCGGCGACACCCATGTGCTGTGTACGGCCAGCCTGGAGGAAAAGGTGCCGGGCTGGATGCGCAACTCCGGCAAGGGCTGGGTGACGGCGGAATACGGCATGCTGCCGCGTTCGACCGGCGAGCGCATGCGCCGCGAGGCTTCGGCCGGCAAACAAGGCGGCCGCACGCTGGAGATCCAGCGGCTGATCGGCCGCTCCCTGCGCGCCGTGGTCGATCTGCAGGCGCTCGGCGAGCAGCAGATCACCGTCGACTGCGACGTAATCCAGGCCGACGGCGGCACGCGCACCGCTTCGATCACCGGCGGCTGGGTGGCGCTCTACGACTGCCTGCGCTGGATGGAAGCCCGCCAAATGGCGAGCTTGGGCAAGGTGCTGAAGGATCACGTCGCGGCGATCTCCTGCGGCATCCATGATGGCCAGCCGGTCATCGATCTCGACTACATCGAGGATTCCTCGGCCGGCACCGACGCCAATTTCGTCATGACCGGCAAGGGCGGCATCGTCGAGATCCAAGGCACGGCCGAGGGCGAGCCGTTCTCGGAAGAGCAGTTCGCGGCGTTGATGGAGCTCGCCAAGAAAGGTATTCAGCGCCTAGTCAGCTTGCAGCAAATGGCGGTGGCTTAGCTGCCTTCAATATTGATGAGATTGGCGATCCTGTGACTCCTTCCGCAATCCTGGAATCAGCACTCTACGTGACGGACCTTGCTGCCGCGGAACGGTTCTATTCGGGCGTGCTCGGGCTCGATCTGCTCGGCAAGGTCGATGGCAGGCATCTCTTCTTCCGCTGCGGCGACGGCGTGCTGCTTATCTTCAATGCCGAGGCGACCAAAGTGCCGCCGCCAGCCGACGCCAAGCTCAAAGTACCGCCGCATGGCGCGGTCGGCGAGGGCCATCTTTGCTTCGCCGCAAGCGCGGATGAAATCCGACGCTGGAAAGCGCATCTTGAGACGAAGAAAATCGCCATCGAAAGCGAGTTCGAATGGCCGCAGAGCGGCCGCTCGATCTATATTCGCGACCCGTCGGGCAATTCGATCGAATTCGCCGAGCCAAGAATCTGGGGCATCTGATGCATTCGCCAACTGTTCACTCGCTTGACCGGCATAAGATCGTCGTCGCCAGCCATAACGCCGGCAAATTGCGGGAATTCGCCGATCTGATGGCGCCATTCGGCATAGAAGCGAAGTCCGCAAAGGAATACGGCTTGCCGGAGCCGGACGAGACCGGCACCACTTTCGAGCAGAACGCCCTCATAAAAGCCTTGGCTGCCGCCAAGGCCACTGGATTGCCGGCGCTGTCGGACGATTCCGGCCTGTGTGTCGATGCGCTCGACGGCGCACCCGGCGTCTACACCGCCAATTGGGCTGAGACGCCGGACGGCTCCCGCGACTTCGGCATGGCCATGCAGCGCACGGAAGTGGCCTTGCAAGAAGTTGGCGCGATCACGCCTGCCCAGCGCAAGGGCCGCTTTGTCGCGGTCATCTGCCTGGCCTTTCCCGATGGCCAGGCGGAATATTTTCGCGGTGAGGTCGAGGGCACGCTGGTATGGCCGCCACGCGGCGAGCTCGGCTTCGGCTACGATCCGGTGTTCTTGCCCAACGGGTTCGAAAAGACCTTCGGCGAGATGAGCGCGGAGGAAAAGCATGGCTGGAAGCCCGGCCAGCCAACCGCATTGTCGCACCGTGCCCGCGCCTTCCAGAAATTCGCTCAAGCCCGATTGGCCGCCGCATGACCATGCTGCTCGACCGCAGGCCTGGTTTCGGCGTCTACGTCCACTGGCCGTTCTGCGCGGCCAAATGCCCGTATTGCGACTTCAACAGCCATGTCCGCCACCAGCCGGTCGACCAGGAGCGTTTTGCCCGCGCCTTCGAGACCGAGCTGGCGACGATGCGCGGCCGCACCGGGCCGCGCGAGGTGACCAGCATCTTTCTTGGCGGCGGCACGCCGTCGCTGATGAAGCCGCAGACCGTGGCGGCGGTGCTGGATGCCGTGGCGAAGAACTGGACGGTGCCCGACGGCATCGAGGTGACGCTGGAGGCCAATCCTTCGTCGGTCGAGGCCGAGCGCTTTCGCGGCTATCGCGCGGCGGGCATCAACCGGGTGTCGCTTGGCGTGCAGGCGCTGAACGATAAGGATCTGCGCTTTCTCGGCCGTTTGCACAATGTCTATGAGGCCCTTCATGCGATCGGCCTGGCGCGCGAGATATTCCCACGGCTGTCGTTCGACCTGATCTACGCGCGGCCGGACCAGACGCTTAAAGCGTGGCAGACGGAACTCGAGCAGGCGATCGGCCACGCCGCAGACCATCTGTCGCTCTATCAGCTGACCATCGAGGAAGGCACGCCGTTCCATGCACTGCATGCGGCAAGGAAATTCATCATTCCAGACAATGATGTTGCCGCCGATCTCTACGCGTTAACTCAGGAGATCACCGCCGCGCACGGACTGCCGGCCTACGAGATTTCCAACCACGCCAGGCCCGGCGCCGAAAGCCGGCACAATCTCACCTATTGGCGCTATGGCGAATATGTCGGCGTCGGTCCCGGTGCGCATGGCCGCTTCGTCGAGAGCGGGCGGCGCGTGGTGACGATCGCCGAGAAAATGCCGGAGACCTGGGCCAATCTGGTCGAGGCCAAGGGCCATGGCGTTACCGGCGGCGAGATCCTGACACGGTCGGAAGAGGCCGACGAGTTCCTGCTGATGGGACTGAGGCTGGCCGAAGGCATCGACCTTTCCCGCTATGAGGCATTTTCAGGGCGCGGCCTGTCGACGGCACGGCTGTCGGTGCTGCAGGACGAAGGCCTGGTGGCGCCGATCGGCAATGCCCGCCTGCGCGCCACGCCGGCCGGCATGATCGTGCTCGATGCGGTCGTGGCGGATTTGGCCAGATAGCACGTTGAAGAACGTTCTCTTCATCTGCAGCCAGAATCGCTTGCGCAGCCCGACGGCGGAGCAGGTGTTTTCCAAGCGGCGGGACATCGAGGTCGCTTCGGCCGGCACTAATCACGATGCCGACACTCCGTTGACGCATGAACTCGTCGCCTGGGCCGACATCATCTTCGTGATGGAAAAACCGCACCGCGCCAAACTGCAGCAGAAATTCAAGACAAGCCTGAAAAAGGCTCGAGTAATCTGCCTCGATATTCCCGACGACTATGAATTCATGGACCCGGCTCTGGTGGGCCTGCTGGTGGCGCGTGTCTCGAAGTATCTGGGTTGAATGGTACATCGCGGAGCATTCGCAACCGCGCTTCGAGAACTGTCTCGACCGATCGCCAAGGTCTGCGGGGATCAAGCCTCGTGCTTGTGGCGGTGTTTGGCGCGATCTTTTTCGCTGGTCTCTCCGGAACGGGCCGGCTTGATCTCGCTTTTGTCACGCGAGGCATGGTGCTGGTCGTCTGTGGGATGTGATGCTGCACCATCGCGGGCGCTTTTTGTTTCGAGGCGGGTGATGAAAATGTCGAAGCGATTGGGCATCGTCCGGTCAGTGCTCCGTCGTGCTGTCGGTTTCGGTTGCGGGCTTGCTCTCGGCCGATCTCTGGCGTGCAAGCGGCTTCTTGGTTCCGCCATCTGCGGCTTCGCCAGGCCGGCCCTTGTCGCATGGCGCGGCGAAGCGCTTGCGGCCGGCATAGTAGGGTTCGAAAACGTCCTGTATCGTCAGGCTGTCCATCCTGCTCCTCCCGAGATCAGGGGTAAAATTCGCCGGCAACGGTTTCGTTCCCTACTATGGCGAAGGCATGGCGGCCGGTTCACATCGGCATCCCTTTTGGAACCCCGGCCGTTGCAACCCAGACTTTTGCAACCAAGCGTGAGCCGTGCCAAACAGGGTCGAACGGAGTTGTGCAGGTGACCGGCGAATTGGCCAAACGCAGTTATGTGGTCGGGCAGACCGAGATTGCCGCCCGGCCGCTCGAGCCGGCGCTCTATCTGGTGGCCACGCCGATCGGCAATCTTGCCGACATCACACTTCGCGCACTGGAAACGCTCGCCGCCGCCGATATCGTCGCCTGCGAGGACACACGTGTTTCGCGCGTGCTGCTCGACCGCTACGGCATCCGCCGCCGCACCACCGCCTACCACGAGCACAATGCCGGCGAGGCCGGGCCGAAGCTGATCGCAGCACTCCTGGCCGGGCAGAGCGTGGCGCTGATCTCGGATGCCGGCACGCCGCTCATCTCCGACCCCGGCTACCGGCTGGTCGGCGAGGCGCTGGAACGCGGCATTCGTGTCGTGCCGATCCCCGGCCCATCAGCAGCACTTGCCGCTTTGACGGCATCCGGCCTGCCTTCGGATGCCTTTCTGTTTGCCGGCTTCCTGCCGGTGAAGACCGGGCAGCGGCTGACGCGGCTGGAAGCGTTGAAGGCGGTGCCTGCAACGTTGATCTTCTTCGAATCCCCGCGCCGGCTGGCAGAGACGCTCAATGCCATGGTCGAGGCACTGGGCGGTGTCCGCAAGGCGGCGATCGGCCGCGAGCTGACCAAGACTTTCGAGGAGATGCGGACCGGCACCCTGCAGTCGCTTGCCAGCCACTACGCCGCAGCAGACACGCCGAAAGGCGAAATCGTTATCTGCGTCGGCCCGGCCGATGCGGTCGCTGATGAGCCTGAAGACATCGACCGGCTGCTGCTTTCGCTCGCCGCCGAGATGCCGGCCTCCAAGGCGGCGGCGGAAGCCGCCAAGATGACGGGTGGCCAGAAGCAGGCGCTCTATCGGCGGCTGCTCGACCTCAAGAATGCCGGAAGAGACGTGGCCGGCGGAGACAGCGATGGCTGAACGGCCGAGCGCCAGCCGGCAAAAGGCCTACCGGCGCGGCCATCACGGCGAATGGCTGGCGGCGGCGGCGCTGATGCTGAAAGGCTATCGGATTTTGGCCCGCCGCCACCGCACCAGGTTCGGCGAGATCGACCTGATCGCGCGGCGTGGCGATCTGGTGCTGATCGTCGAGGTCAAGGCGCGCCGCACGCTGATGGAGGCAATGGAAGCAGTCGGCCGTGAATCGGAGCGCCGCATCGAAGGTGCCGCCGATTTGTGGCTGTCGCGCCAATCCGACTACGGAAAATTATCGGTGCGCTTCGACATGGTGGCGGTACTGCCGTGGCACTGGCCGGTGCATGTCGAGAACGTTTTCTACGGGCGGAGCTAGGCTATTCCCGAAGTGGGGGCCGTTCTGCTGCGATCTCCGGTTCAGATTATGTTGCCTGTCGTCTCGTCGATGGGAACAAGGAAGCCGCGCCATTTGCTGACCTTCGATGCGCCGCGCAAAAGCGGACGTCCGGTGGGAGGCATTCGGGGTTTTTCGTCGGCAGCCTCGATCATGTGCCGGCGCTCACCTGCGTTCGCTCAATTGTTCAGTTTGTCTACCTGACTGGAACAAAAGCGTTCCGGCGTTGTTCTCCAATCGTCCTGATGTTCGACAGGCTGGTTCAAATGCCGGCCAGGGCAGTCCTCGTGGCAGCTATGCGAGGACAAGGGATGGCGAGGCAAATGGATCCTGACGATCTCAACCCGGAACGGATCGTCACCGTGTTCGGCGGAACCGGCTTTCTCGGGCGAAGGATCGTGAAGCGGCTCCTGGAAAGGGGTTTCACGGTCCGTGCCGTATCTCGCCATCCGGCTCGCGTGGCGCTGGTCTTTTCCCCGATTACAAGGATGCCCGAAGCAGTCGAGGCGGATATATTGGATGCGTCCTCGATCGGGTCGGCCATTACCGGATCACAGGTGATCGTGAATGCCGTCAGTCTTTACGTCGAGCAGGGCGTCCAGACCTTTGAACGCGTCCATGTGAAAGCCGCGGCCGATCTCGCTACCGCGTCGCGCAACGGCGAGGTCGACCAGTTCGTCCAGATTTCAGGGATCGGCTCCGATCCTCAATCGGATTCGAATTACATAAGGGCACGTGGGCGCGGAGAAGTTGCCGTGGAAAGCGCATTTCCCGGCGCTTTCATTGTGCGTCCCGCCGTCATGACAGGACCTGACGACGCTTTCCTCACGACCATTGTGAGGATGATACGCCTCCTGCCGGTCTATCCGCTGTTTGGCGACGGTGGCACACGGCTTCAGCCGGTCTATGTGGCAGACGTCGCAGAAGCAGTGAGCCGGCTGATAGACGGGCGAAGCCACAAGGGTTCAACCATATTCGAATTCGGTGGCCCGCGTATCTATACCTATAAGGAACTGCTTCGGGAGATCGCCCGACAGCTCGATACGCACGTCAAGCTGATGCCGGTGCCGTTTGCGGTATGGAACGCCTTGGCTGGCGTGGCGGAACTCCTCCCGGCCGCCCCCATAACGCGCAACCAGATCGATCTTATGCGTCAGGACAATGTGGCAGCAATCGACGCGCCGGGCCTGAAGGAACTCGACATCGAGCCGCGGGATATCGACGAGGTGATCCGCGCGATCGAACAGCGCCGTGGCGTAGGCTCGCGCTCGTCTCCATAGGACGGCCCCCTGATCCTGGCGGGAACCTATCGCCGCGCGACAGGTTGGTCGAGCTTGAGCCAATGAAAGAAGGAAAAGAACTATGGCCAGATGCGATCAATGCGGGAATGACTACGATAAGGCTTTCAAGGTGACGATGGCCGAGGAGACCTACACATTCGACAGCTTCGAATGCGCGGTCCAGAAACTTGCTCCGACGTGTCCGCACTGCGGATGCCGGATCATCGGACATGGCGTCGAACAGGATGACATCATCTACTGCTGCGCACATTGCGCCGCTGAGGAAGGTGCTAGCGCGCTGACCGATCGCGCGCCTTGACGCACCTCCTTTGGCGTCTGCAGGGCGACCATTCCGAACGACTGCGCCGGCTCATCCCATATGGCCAGTGCTGTCAGCACGACGACGACCAGCCGAGGTCAAGACACGCCGCATGCTGATGGAGGCAATGGATGCAGTCGGCCGCGAATCGGAGCGCCGCATCGCCTTCGCACCAAGATCGGTCATGTTCTTGTGCACGTTCAAGAACCAGCGCCCCACGGATCGGTTAGGCGTCGTTCCGTGGAAGTCGGCTCCCGCCTTGGACAAGCCGCTCCACGACGCCGGCCGCCTCCTCTGGAATGGCCGGTATGGTGCCAGACTTCCGCGTCGATCCGAAATCGAGGCCAGCGAAAAAGAGACCTGGAACAGCGCCGACGCCATCCTCATGGACGGGCTGGCCGGCTGCATCGAGCGCGCCGGGAAGCCGGGCCCACGAGAAATCGCCGGTGAAGCCCGTGCACCAGATCACCGACCTGACGCCGCTCGCCGTCCAGTCGAGGGAGCGGATCGGCTGATCGGGCAAGCGCGGTTCAATCATCTCACCCGGATCGTCCTCTGCCGGTGGCGCATCGAGGCCGGTGCGCTCGATGTACTCGTCAACCAGGCGCTTGGCATTCGCCGAAACCTCGTCGGCAAATCGCATATGGTCGTCGAGTTCGTCGCCGAAGACGAGGTTGCCGTTCTCCACGCCCCTGAAGCGGCCGAGCAGCACCACGCCCTGTGCACTCAGCGATTGCAGGCTGATCGTATGGGTCGCGCCGACCAGCGCGCGGGCCTGCAGCTTGCCGGAGGGGAGGACGAGTTCCTTGCGCGGAACGTCGAGAAAACCGGACAGCGTCAACCATCTAAGTATGTTGCCCCCGCGGTAGCGCCGCACCCAACGGCCGTTGCGGCTGGTCGCCAAAAAGACCACACGTCCGGCCAGCGCCAGATCCTCGGCGATCTGGCCGCCCGACTGGCCGCTGCCGACCACCAGCACCGCGCCATTCTCGAACTCGGCCGGGTTGCGATAAGCCGAGGAATCGACTTGGCGAACTGCGGTTGGCAGGTCAATCGACCCTGGTGGCCGGACCTGCCGGTTCTGGTCGCCAGTAGCGACCACATTGCGCGCCAGAAATGCCCCGTCCGTCGTGGTGATGCGAAAGATTCCATCGTCTCTCGTCAGCTCTTGCACCGGAGTCTGGGTGCTTACCGGCAGGCGGTGCCGCTCGGCATAGCCTTCGAGGTATGCGACGAACTCGTGGTGGGTTATCGCGCCCCACGGCTCGGGTCCCTCGTAGGAATCACCGGGTAAGATGGAGCGAATGGTCGGCGAATTCAGACGAAACGAGTTCCACCGCTGCGTTCGCCACGTCTCGCCGATTCGGCCTCGATCGAGCACGCGGTGGTCGCGGCCCTGCCGTTTCAAGAAGTAGCTGACGCCGAGCCCCGCCGGACCGGCGCCAATAACGAGCGCGTCAAGAACTTCGCTCATGCTTTCCCCCTGCCAACCATACGTCCACAAGATCGTATGGCTCGGCGTGGGGCAAGAATAGAGTTCCGGCTGGGTTTGCGTTATCTTACGATTCGGGTGCGGCCCACGCCTCCTCCCTCCGATCGGGAAAGTATAATCCATACGGGGCTACCTAGTTATCGAACCGACTGTTCGAGCACCAAGCATAAGGAGGGATTGCAAAAATTGCTCGCAATAGGAGGTTGGAATGAAACTGTCCGCGCCAATTTACCATCTGAAGCGCAAGGCCAGACTCTTATCCCGTGAAGAAAAAATACCACTTCATGAGGCGCTTAACCGCATAGCCCTCCAGGAAGGCTACAATGATTGGAGCCTCCTTGCCGCGAAATCGTCTGCGGCGCCAGCCCGGCCGGCAAGCTGATTGCTCGATTGAAGCCCGGTGACCTGGTGCTGCTCGGCGCGCGGCCGGGCAAGGCAAAACCTTGATGAGCATCGAACTCGCCGTGGAGGCCATGAAATCCGGCAACCGAGCCATGTTCTTCACGTTGGAGTACACGGAAAAGGACGTTCGGGAGCGCTTCCACGCAGTCGGGGCGGAGTACGCGCAATTCGACAGGCTGTTCGAATTCGACTGCTCCGACGCCATAAGTGCCGATTATATAATAGAAACGTCGGCGTCAGCGCCCCGCGGCACCCTGATGGTCGTAGACTATCTGCAATTGCTCGACCAGAAGCGCAAAAATCCAGAATTGGTAGTGCAGGTTCGCGCGCTGAAATCATTTGCGCGGGATCGAGGGCTGATCATCGTGTTCATTTCTCAGATCGATCGATCGTACGATCCGTTGAAGAAGCCGTGCCCGGATATTCGAGATGTCCGGCTACCGAACCCGCTGGTTTGCAGCTGTTCGACAAGACTTGCTTCTTGAACAAGCGGGAAATCCAGTTCCAGGCAGCGAACTAGAGGCCACCCAATCCTGGCCCTGTCACGCCAGATCGATTGCGTCCGGCAGGGCTTGGAACCACCGCCAGTCGTCGCCGGGTTCACCCCCAGATGGCCAGCCCCGTCAGGCCGACGATGCCGACGACCAAGCGCCACCAGCCGAACAGCGCGTAGCCATGGCGCGAGACGTAGTCGAGCAGGAAGCGCACGACGATTAGCGCGGTGACGAAGGCGGCGACGAAGCCGACGGCGATTATGGGCAGGTCGGCACTGCTCAGCACATTGCGGTTCTTGAACAGGTCGAAAGCGAAGGCGCCGACCATCGTCGGGATGGCGAGGAAGAAGGAGAATTCCGCCGCCGCCCGTTTGTCGACGCCGAGCAGCAGCGCGCCGACGATGGTCGAGCCTGAGCGCGACGTGCCGGGGATCAGCGACAGGCACTGAAACAGCCCGATCTGCAGATAAAGCCTGGTCGGAAACCGCTCGACATCGTGGTAATACGGCTTCGGCTTCATGCGATCGACCAGCAGCAGGATGACGCCGCCGATGATCAGCATGATGCAGATCAGCCGCGGCGATTCGAACAGCACCGTCTTGATGAAATCATGCGCCAGCGCGCCTATGATTGCCGCCGGCAGGAATGCGATAAGGATGCCAAGGACGAAATGCCGCGTCAGCCGGTCATAGGGCAGCTCGAGCAGCATCTTCCAGAGACGGCGGAAGTAGACGCTGAGGATCGCCAATATGGCGCCGAGCTGGATCAGGATTTCGAAGGCCTTGCCGGTCGAATGAAAGCCGAGGAAATGGCCGGCGAGCAGGATATGACCGGTCGAAGACACCGGAATAAACTCGGTCAGGCCCTCGAGCATGCCGAGCAGCAGCGCTTCGATGACGGTCTGGCTTTCCATGGCAACCTCGGCGTTGGAGGGAGGGCTTGAGAAACGGCTTGCTTGTCACGGCGCGGAACTCCCCCTATAGGTCGCAGCACCCTGACAGCCCCTGAATCGGGCGGCCAAGACTTACCGGCGCAGCCGGCGATTTGCCAGTGCGCTCTATTATCGCGGGACCATGCTGACGCTTTTCCACCATCCGATGTTCGCCAGCTGCCGCTTCGTCCGCCTCGCCTTTGGCGAGTATGGCGAGGAACTGGCGCTGATCGAAGAGAAGCCGTGGACGCGGCGCAAGGAGTTCCTGGCGCTGAACCCGGCCGGCACGCTGCCGATCCTGCTTGCCGAAGGCGACGTGCCGATCGTCGGCGCAGTAGTCATTGCCGAATATCTCGACGAGACGCGCGGCGTACTCAAGCGCGACAAGCGGCTGTTCGCCGAGGATCCGATGGAGCGCGCCGAAATCCGCCGGCTGACCGACTGGTACCTCAACAAGGCAGAAAGCGAGGTTACCCGGCATCTGGTGCGCGAACGCGTCCTGAAGCCGGTCATGCCGGAAACGGCAGGCGGCGGCTCGCCCGATTCGGCGGCGATCCGCGCCGCCCGCGCCAATATCCGCCAGCACATGAAATACACCAACTGGCTGGCCGGCACCCGTCATTGGCTGGCCGGCAACAAGGTCACCTATGCCGATCTCGCGGCGGCGGCGGCACTGTCGGTGCTCGACTATCTCGGCGAGATCGACTGGCGCGAACACAGCGCCGCGCGCGAATGGTATACAAGGGTGAAATCACGGCCTTCGTTCCGGCCGCTTCTGTCCGACCGGGTGCGTGGCCTGTCGCCGGTGTCACATTATGCGGACCTCGATTTCTGATACGGCAAAGCTGCGCGCGCTGATCGACCGCGAGGCGCGGAATGCCGGCTTCGACGCCGTTGCCGTGACAACGCCCGATGCAATCCCGCAGGCGCCGGAACGGCTGGCCGAATTCGTTGCCGACGGCTTTCACGGCTCGATGGGCTGGATTGCCGAAACGCTCGAGCGGCGAGGCAAACCGACGACGCTTTGGCCAGAGGTCCGCTCGATCATCGTGCTGGCGATGAATTACGGCCCCGACCACGACCCACGCGAGGTGCTGGCAAAGCGCGACCGCGGCGCGATCTCGGCCTATGCGCAGAACCGCGACTATCATGACGTGATGAAAGGCCGGCTGAAGGAGATCGCCGGCAAGATTGTGGCGCGCGCCGGCGGGGACGTGAAAGTGTTTGTCGACACCGCGCCGGTGATGGAAAAGCCGCTGGCCGAGGCGGCCGGCCTCGGCTGGCAAGGCAAGCACACCAACCTGGTCAGCCGAACGCATGGCTCCTGGCTGTTCCTCGGCACCATCTTCACGACGGCCGAACTGGTGCCGGACGCGCCTGAGGACGATCATTGCGGCTCCTGCCGGGCCTGTCTCGACGCCTGCCCGACGGACGCCTTTCCGGCGCCTTACCGGCTCGATGCGCGGCGCTGCATTTCATACCTCACCATCGAGAACAAAGGACCGATCCCACATGAGTTCCGAGAAAAGATTGGCAACCGTATCTATGGCTGCGACGACTGCCTGGCCGCCTGCCCGTGGAACAAGTTCGCCCAAGCCGCTTCGGAGGCAAAGCTTGCCGCCCGCGCGGACTTGCGCGAACCGCCGCTCGCCGAGCTGCTGCGCCTCGACGACGCTGCCTTCCGCGCGCTTTTTTCGGGCTCGCCGGTCAAGCGCATCGGCCGCGACCGTTTTATCCGCAACGTGCTGATCGCCGCCGGCAATTCCCAGGACTTGTCGCTGGCTGGCGCCGTTCGCGCGCTGCTCGACGACGCCTCGCCCCTGGTTCGCGGAGCCGCGGTATGGGCGCTGTCGCGGCTGGTGCCGCGTCGGGAGTTTGCCGAACGTGCCGCAGCCGCTTTGCAAGCAGAAGATGACGAGGCGGTGAGAGGCGAATGGCTTCTGGCCCTGCCAAAGCCGATCGAGGCGCATACATGACCAAACAGCAGATTTTCATCTTCGGCGCCGGTTATTCGGGCAAGGCTTTCGCTCGAGCCAACAAGGACGCCGACACAACGATCTTCGGTACAACACGGTCGCAGGGAAAATTGGCGGCGCTGCGGCAAGCCGGTATCGTGCCGCTGCGTTTCGATGGCACGCTGACCTCCGAAATCGGCGATGCGCTTGGGAAGACAACCCATCTCGTCGTCTCGGTCGCGCCGGACGAGGCCGGCGACCCGGTGCTGGGCGCGGCTCGCGAGGTGATTGCAGCCAACATGCCGGAGCTCGAATGGATCGCCTATCTCTCCACCGTCGGCGTCTATGGCGACCATGGCGGCAATTGGGTGGACGAGGCCGCCGAATGCCGGCCAGTATCGAAGCGATCAGTGATGAGGGTTGCCGCCGAGCAGGATTGGCTGAAACTGGGCCACGACATCGACCGGCCGGTGGCGATCCTGCGGCTTTCCGGCATTTACGGGCCGGGCCGCAACGCCCTGGTCAATCTCGAAAACGGCACCGCCCGGCGACTGGTCAAGCCGGGCCAGGTGTTCAACCGCATCCATTGCGACGATATTGCCGGCGCTCTCTGGCATCTCGCCGAAGGCAATCGCGGCGGCGTCTTCAACGTCACCGACGACCTGCCGGCGCCGCCGCAGGACGTCGTCGCCTATGCCGCCCGATTGATGGGCATCGAGCCGCCGCCCGAAATTCCGTTCGAGACCGCCCAACTTTCGCCCATGGCGCGGTCCTTCTATGGCGAGAACAAGCGTGTCGCCAACGCGGCGATCAAGGCGGCCGGCTATGGCTTTCGCTTCCCCGACTACCGCTCGGCTCTCGACGCCATGTGGGCGAGTGGCGGCTGGCGCGACGGCGAGGCGCGCAGGCCGATGAAACGGTGGTGATCGATACGTAGCGCGGGCCGTGGTATGGTGCGGTTCAAATCGCGGAGGGGTCCAGCTTGGGGAAGACGTTAACGCGAGCCTTGCGGGGAAAAACACTGCTGCTGACGGCAGCACTGGCCGTCGCCGGCTTGACGCCTGCCGCGCAGACGGCGAGCGCCGAGCAACGGGCAAAAGACCTGTTCGGCGCCAAAAAGCTGCCGGCACTCGCAGCAGCGCAATCGATCGGCTTTTATTCCAAAGGCTGTTTTTCCGGCGGCGTCGCCCTGCCCATGGACGGCCGGCACTGGGAGGTGATGCGACCGTCGCGCAACCGCCGCTGGGGCCATCCGGCAATGATCGCGCTGATCGAGAAACTATCACGCGATGCTGCGGCCGACGGCTGGCCGGGCCTGCTGATCGGCGACATCTCGCAACCGCGCGGCGGGCCGATGCTGACCGGCCATGCCTCGCACCAGATCGGCCTCGACGCCGACATCTGGTTGACGCCGATGCCCGACCGCAAGCTTTCGACCGAAGAGCGCGAAAACATCAGCGCTACCTTGATGGTCGATGAAAAGACCCATCTGGTGAAGGACGGGCTGTGGACGCCGATGCACACGCGGCTGTTGAAGCGCGCCGCGAGCTATCCCGAAGTCGAGCGCATCCTGGTCAATCCAGGGATCAAGAAGAAGCTCTGCGACACGGTCAAAGGCGACCGCAGCTGGTTGCGCAAGGTCAGGCCGTTCTGGGGCCACGATTACCACTTCCACATTCGCATCGGCTGCCAGGCAGGATCACCCGACTGCAAGGCGCAGGAAGCGACGGCGCCGGGCGATGGCTGCGACCAGGCGCTGGCCTGGTGGTTCACCGAGGAGCCGTGGCGCCCCAACAAGAACCCGGACAAGCCGAAGGCACGCGACGTGATGACGATGGCGAACCTGCCCAGGCAATGCCAGTTCGTGCTCGACGCACCGGCGCCGGCCTCGGCGGAAGCAGTCACCTACTATGGCGACGGCGTGCCGATCGCGGCCGCACCTGCTCCCGCGGCAGAGCCTTCGCCGCCGCCGACGGTCGCAGCCGGCGCGGCTGCGCTTCCGGCCTCGGCGAACGCCTTTATGGCGACCCCCGAGATCGGCATTCCGCTGCCGCGGCCACGACCGGGGCACTGATGCTAGGGCAATCGCCTCTGCTCAACTGATGTTTGAGACAACCAAGTGTTGGAGTCGGCGCCGCCCCTCATTACCCTGCCGGGCATTTCTCCCCGTATAGTGACGGGGAGAAAGGGGCTGGCCGCAGCCTCGGCGCTCTTCTTCCAACGCCGGCGATTAGCGAATTCGCCTATGAGAGCGCCCTCTCCCCGTCACTATACGGGGAGAGGATGCCGGCAGGCAGGTGAGGGGCAGCGCGAACGTTGGACAATTCAGGGCGAGGCGGCTTCAGACCTGAAGCGATTGTCCTGGAACGCCGAAGCTGCTTTCCCTTTGCAAGGTCATGCGCTAGTCAACGACGAGGTGGTGAGAGGCCGCCGTAACGGAACGGACGAGAGCATGCCAGGCGTAAGCGACGACGACACTCTGTTGCGGTTTCCGATCCTGATCGGCGACATAGGCGGCACCAATGCGCGCTTCTCGATCGTGCTTGACGCGAATTCCGAAGCCGGCGAGCCGACGATCGTCCAGACCGCCAACTTCAATACGATCGACGAGGCGATCCAGTCGGCCGTGCTCGACCGCTCGTCGGTCCGGCCGAATTCAGCTGTGCTGGCGGTAGCCGGTCCTGTCGAAAGCGACGAGATCCCGCTTACCAATTGCCCATGGATCGTCAAGCCGAGACAGATGTTCGCAAGTCTCGGTCTCAGCGACGTCGTGGTGCTCAACGACTTCGAGGCGCAGGCGCTGGCCGTCGTCGCGCTCGGCGACGAGCATATGGAGAAGATCGGCGGTGACGCGCCGGAACCGAATTCGGGGCGGGTGGTGCTCGGCCCGGGAACCGGGCTCGGCGTCGCCGGGCTAGTCTATGCGCTGCATCACTGGATACCGGTACCCGGCGAGGGCGGCCATATGGATATCGGCCCGCGTTCGCCGCGCGATTTCCAGGTGTTTCCGCATATCGAGAAGCTCGAGGGCCGCATCTCCGGCGAACAGATCCTGTCCGGGCGCGGCCTGGTCAATGCCTACCGGGCGGTGGCCAAGGCGGACGGCAAGCCGTCGCCCTTCACCACGCCTGCCGAGGTCACCGCCGCGGCGCTGGCAAAGAACGATCCGGTGGCCGAAGAGGCGCTGTCGATCTTCGTCACCTGCCTGGGGCGCACCGCCGGCGATCTCGCTCTGGTGTTCATGAGCCGCGGCGGCGTGTTTCTCACCGGCGGCATCGCGCAAAAAATCCTGCCGGCGCTGCGCACCGGCAGTTTCCGCGCCGCCTTCGAGGACAAGGCGCCGCACAGCGCCCTGATGCGCAGCATGCCGGTCTATGTCATCACCCATCCGCTGGCGGCGCTTTTAGGGCTGGCTGCCTATGCCAGAAATCCGTCGCTGTTCGGCGTGCAGACGGCTGGGCGGCGCTGGCGGGTCTAGGACACAAGCTGCGCCGCGACGAAGTTTCGCCGTCCCCGGCCATAGGCAAGCCGCCATTGGGGCGTTAAGAGGTTGCCGAATTGCAGCCCGGCCGCACGAAGCCAAAACCACAAAGCGCCCCAACTTGACACGTCAGGCACCAGACAACACGAAAGCCCGGCCCGGCGAGATCGTGGCGGTGATCCGCCGCATCCTCGAGGAGAACGGCCGCGATTATCGAGGCGCGTATATTTTCACGATATTGTGCCTGCTGACAGTGTCGGCGACGACGGCCGTCGCCGCCTGGATCATGAGCCCGGTCGTCAATCAGATCTTCTACGAACGACGCGGCGATCTAATCCCGTGGATTTGTGCCGCGCTGCTGGGCGCCTTCATTCTGCGCGGGCTTGCCGGCTACGGCCAGGCCGTAACGATGGCGAGGATCGGCAACAATCTGGTGGCGCGCTATCAGCAACGCATCTTCAACCACCTGATGAAGCTCGGCGTCAGCTTCTTCAACGACACCCGCTCCGGCCGGCTGGCAGCCCAGGTCAACGAGAACGTCAACGGCATTCGCGATCTTTTGTCGATGACCATAACGTCTACCGCCCGCGACGCCGTCTCTCTGATCGGCTTGATCGGCGTCATGATCTACCAGGATCCGATACTGTCGCTGAGCTCGCTGCTGATCGGGCCGCCGCTGATCTACACGGTCACTTACTTAATGCGCCGGGTGCGGCGCATCACCCGCGAATCAGTGCAGATCAACTCGCGGCTGATCGGCGCCATGCAGGAAGCGACCCAGGGCATCGCCATCGTCAAGGCCTTCACCCTGGAAGACGAGCTGTCGCGCCGCATCGGCAAGCTAGCTCAGGATGCGGAGCAGCGGTCGAACAAGATCGCCCGCGTATCGGAGCGGCTGACGCCGATTTCCGAATTGCTTGCCGGTTTCGCTTTCGCCAGTGTCATCGCCTATTCCGGCTATCGGGCGACCGTTCTTGGTCAGCCGCCCGGTGCAGTTTTTTCTTTCATTACGGCGCTGACGCTCGCCTATGACCCGGCGAGGCGACTGGCGCGTATGCAGGTCGGCATGGAGAAGGCGCTGGTCAATGCGCGCATGATCTACGAGCTTCTCGACCTCGAACCGCAGCAGGGTGACGTGCCGGGAGCCGCCGAGGCGAAATTCACCTCTGGCGAAGTGCGCTTCAACAACGTGTCCTTCCGCTATGTCGAAGTAGCGCCGGTCCTGCAGGATCTGAGCTTTGTCGCCGCCGCCGGCAAGGTGACCGCCATCGTCGGCGCCTCGGGCGCCGGCAAGACGACGATGGTTGCGCTGCTGCAGCGCTTCTACGACGTCGAGTCGGGCAGCATCGAAATCGACGGCCAGGACATTTCAAAGGTCACCAAGCATTCGCTGCGCGGCTCGATTGCCTATGTATCTCAGCAGCCTTATCTGTTCGAAGGCACCATCCGCGACAACATCCGCTACGGGCGACTGAGCGCCACCGACGCCGAGATTGAACGCGCTGCGCAACAGGCCGCGGCAGACGATTTCATCCGCCAGCAGCCGCAAGGCTACGACACGCCCGTCGGCGAGAACGGCGTGACGCTGTCGGGTGGCCAGCGCCAGCGCGTATCGATTGCCCGCGCTATCGTTCGGCAGGCGCCGATCCTGCTGCTCGATGAAGCCACCTCGGCGCTCGACAACGAGGCCGAGGCCCGCGTCCAGGAAGCGCTGACCCATGTCATGGAAGGGCGCACCACCATCGTCATCGCACACCGGCTGTCGACGGTGGTCAATGCCGACCATATCATCGTGCTGGAGCAGGGCCGGCTGGTCGAACAGGGCACGCATGCCTCGCTGATGGCCGACCCGCACAGCGTCTATGCGCGGTTCCACCGGGTGCAGGGCAGGAAAGGGCTGGGGCTTGTCGATGACGCCAAGCCAATCCAGACTGCGGCGCAACATGTCCGCGCGAAAAAGGCGGCCGGGAGACATTCATGAGTGACACGCCGACCGCCAACATCAATGAAACGGGGGAAATGGGCCTTGTGGTGGTGGGCGCGGCCGGCCGCATGGGCCAGGCGCTGATCCGCGCCATCCACACGATACCGGGCGCCCGCGTCGCCGGCGCGATCGAGCGGGCCGGTTCGCCCCATATCGGCAAGGATGCCGGCGAGCTCGCCGGCGTCGGCAGGCTCGAGGTGGCGATCGGCGACGATCCGCTGCCGGCCTTCGCCAAGGCCGATGGCGTGCTCGATTTCACCACGCCGGCAGCGACCGTCGAATTCGCCGGCTACGCCGCGCAGGCGCGCATCGCCCACATCATCGGCACCACCGGCTGTTCAGCGGAAGACGATGCGAAAATCGCGGCGGCGGCGCGCCACGCGACGATCGTCAAGTCAGGCAATATGAGCCTCGGCGTCAATCTGCTGGCGGTGCTGGTGGAGCAAGCCGCGCGCGCGCTCGATGCCGACGATTTCGACATCGAGATCCTGGAAATGCACCACCGGCACAAGGTCGATGCGCCGTCGGGCACGGCGCTGCTGCTCGGCGAAGCCGCCGCTGCCGGGCGCGGCGTAGCACTTGCCGGCAACGATGTTCGCGTGCGCGACGGCCATACCGGCGTGCGCAAGGCAGGCTCGATCGGTTTCGCCAGCTTGCGTGGCGGCTCGGTGGTCGGCGACCACAGTGTGGTGCTGGCCGGTACCGGCGAGCGCATCACGCTTGCCCATCATGCCGAGGACCGGGCGATCTTTGCCCGCGGCGCGGTCAAGGCAGCCCTGTGGGCGCGCGGCCGCAAGCCGGGCCTCTATTCGATGCGGGACGTGCTCGGCCTGACAATCTGATCAACAGAATTGGCTGATCCACAAAATTTGAAGGAGCAAATATGTCGAGAACTCTCGTGCTCGTGCGCCACGGCCAGAGCGAATGGAATCTGAAGAACCTTTTTACCGGCTGGCGCGACGTCGACCTGACCGAACTGGGCCATGCCGAGGCCAAGCAAGCCGGCGCCAAGCTCAGGGCGCGCGGCATGAAATTCGATATCGCCTTCACGTCGTCGCTGATCCGGGCGCAGAAGACCTGCCAGCATATTCTTGACGCCGTCGGCCAGAGCGACCTCGAGACCATTCGCGACCAGGCGCTGAACGAGCGCGACTATGGCGATCTCTCCGGCCTCAACAAGGATGATGCGCGCAAGAAATGGGGCGAGGAGCAGGTGCATATATGGCGCCGCTCCTACGACGTGGCGCCGCCCGGCGGGGAAAGCCTGAAGGATACCGGCGCGCGCGTCTGGCCCTATTACCTGCACGATCTGCAGCCGCATGTGCTGCGCGGCGGCACCGTGCTGGTGGCGGCGCACGGCAATTCGCTGCGCGCACTGATCATGGCGCTGGACGGCAAATCGGGCGAGGAGATCGTCAAGCTCGAACTCGGCACCGGTGTGCCGATCATCTACACGCTCAACGCCGATTCCACGGTGGCGTCGAAGGAAGTGCTGGAGCATTGAGCCGGAGAAGCAACGCGGCTTTCAAAAAAGCGCGTTGACACTCATCCTTCGCCCGCTTAATGAGCGCGCACCAGCCCAGATGGCGGAATTGGTAGACGCGCACGGTTCAGGTCCGTGTTCCGCAAGGAGTGGAGGTTCGAGTCCTCTTCTGGGCACCAAATTCCCGTTTCGAACTTTTTGATAGGGTTCAGAAACCCCAAGAAAAAAGCCCGGTTTTGCCGGGCTTTTTTCTTGAGCTGATGCCTAGGTCGTCCGCCGTCGCCCATGGCATCCACAAGATATCTAACAATTATCCGTCCGGGTTAGGCAGCGATCTGTCGTTGCGGCAGCGCACCAGCGGAAGGATTTGGCCCGAGATCACTCTGGTGATCTTTTGCTGCTTGGCGTTGGTTACGACGTTCATGCACGCACATCCGTAGCCGTGACCCGAACCAGGCACATTGGTCTCGACGAATTGCCGCTCGTCAAAGGCCGGCACATTGTCGATGCCTTTGGGATCCGGTCGTCCCTGCATCTGGATCCACCAATCCCCGTCACTGTCGGTCAGGACGAGGTTGCCGGGTGTCGGGCTGGAGTACCAGCCACAACGGCGCTCGGCATGGGCGGCAGCAGACAAGGACATGGTGGCCAGGCAGAAACAGATTGCGAACAATGGGCGCATGAGAATCGTCACCTCCCTTGAGTAAAGCAGGTCATGCCGCCGACAATCTGCGTTGGCGCCGGTAACGAGTCGGCATGATCTTGTGAGCCTTATGGCCTCAACTTCGTGTCCACATTTTCTTCGATCAATCCGCAATGAAGCGTCACAGGCTTCCTTTGGACATCGCTTAGTGGACCGTCGATGAAATCGCAGCTGAGCAGATTGTCCGGACTGCTCTTGCGCGCCGACGCAACGTTGACGTTGACCTCGGGAGGGCCGGCAAGCCAGTCGAGACGCTTCGTGTCGACCTTTGTGGCGCTGATGTGGGCATGCCCCGCTGTGCCCGCTATCTCGACCTCTTCGTCCTGCGGCGTGAGATCGATCTGGCCGACTTCGTTGGCGTGCTTCTCGGCGCTCCGCTTCGGGTCACCGTAATAGGAGACGAGGACAACGATCCCTTCCTTTTCAGCCGCCAGCTTGGCGGCTGCTTTTTTGGACAGCGTGACGTTGACGTCGAATCCGAGGTCGCCCTGGGCTGTCGCCGGCACAGCACATGCCAACAGCGCAGATCCCGTAATCGCCATTGCGAGCGACGATTTATAGCGTTTCACGATCACCTCCTTCGGGTCCCTCATTCAATGATGATGTCCCGCGCATGCTTCATGTCAGGTGCCGACATCGCGCTCGCCGCCGGCTTCATTATTCAATTTCCTCGTGATGCAACATTCAGAGCAACGCGCGACAGTTGAGGATCTGCTGGAGGCAGATTCAAACGCTTCAATCTGTCGGCGGTTTCCTGCTCGATGTGCAGCCCCCAATCAGAAAAGAACCGGGTCAGGTCCTGATTTGCGACCGTGCTGGCACGCAGGATGAAGGTTTGTACCTTGACCGTATCCTGCTCATTGGCATCATCCAGTGGATGCTCGCGATAATATCGGTGAAGCTTCGGATAGAAATCCTCGCCGAGACCCCGGCGCAATTGATCGAACATGACCAGCCGCGCCCAAAGCTCATCGTCGTCATCCGCGTTGACACGCATCTGTTTTTCATTGTCGAAATCGCGCGTCTTCCGCGCCAGATATCGCGCCGCCAGATCCAGCGGCGTCTTGCCGGTAGAGTCGTCGCGCTCTTTCAAGCGGGACGGATGGCCAAAATGTGCTTGGGCATTGAGCGAATAGATATTGACCGTGGTTTCTACGATCTCGCCCCAGGTCCAATCTTGCTGCTGGTACATATGGCCGGTTTCATGCCAGATCGACCACGCTTGCCGCAGCTTATTCACGTCCAGCAAATCACCCATGTTGCTGCCGGGGACACCTATGAAATAGTTACCTGCGTACATGTATATGCCATCGTCGAAGACCTTCGCCGGTGTCACCGTGTCCTGCTGATAGTGCATGCGCAAACGGGATGCCCGATGCAGTTTGGAGGAACCGTCGAGGCCGGATAGCGCATCGTACCAGCCTAGAATTTGCTCGATTGTGTCGAGAATTTCCGCAGGGTCGTCCTGAGGCGCCCTCATATAGACTTTGCGGGTCGCGGTAATGGCAGCACGCTCGCTTATCATCTCGACGAATGGCGCACCGGGTATGTTAGCGAGCATTTCTTGCCAGTCTTCGAAGCTTGTTCTTCCCTTGACGTAGAGAGGGATCGGACTGCCGCCACGCGCAATTGCCACGTCGATCGGAGGCAGAGCCGCACTGAAGCCACTCTCGGCGTAGCGGAAATAGATCAGCCCGTCGCGCTTCGCCGTGAAGTCGGTGCGCCCTTCCTTGGCAATGACCAATTGCGGGTCATCCTGGGGTCTTTCGTCATAGAAGCTGTTCATCGGGCCGATCATGATCATCAAGCCGTCGGGCGAAGGCGGCAGGCCTTCGGCCGTAACCGATACTGCCTCTCCCTTTTTCACGAACACACCGCTTGGCTGATCGTCCATCAGCTTCGTGCGTCTGAGCCTATTGGCTTCGGGTGTGGCTGCGGGCATCGGAGCAAGGCGATAGCGTTTGTTCAGATTGTCGAATTCCGACACCGCTGCCGACGCCGTTGCCGGTCGGTCGCCATTGCCGGCCGGATAAAGCAACCACTGGGCATTATCGTCCAGGCTGGCGTCATAGACGATGATCCGAGCGTCGTCCGCACGTTCATTGGCCCTGACGTTGAGCGTCGTGCCGCTGTCATCCAGCTCGATGCCATAGCCGTTCAGATGCGGCTTGAAGCGCCACCCTCCAGCGGACTGCTCATCCTCGAGGACGACACTCGTATTCCCGTTTTCGTCTTCGTCGCCGCCGGCGAGATACGTTCCGTATCGTCGAGACCGGATTTGATAGGTTGCGCCGTTCGTTTCCCCGGTCGCTCTGGTGATGGTCCACAGCTGCGCGGGACCATCCTTGGGTTTGCGAGCGGACTGACCAAGCACGATCTCGCCATGCCTGCCTTCAAAGGCGGTGAGCGCTTTGTAGGAATGCTTCGCGACGATGTAATAGTCCCCTTCGGGGATCTCAGCGGCACTTGCGACCGTAACAACTGCCGCCAGCAACAGCCCAGCCATCAAGTGCACTGCAGATACGATGAAGGTCTTCATCCCGGCACCGACGTGTCAATTCGCGGCCGGAACGGGACAACTCATCGGATCGCCCTGCTTGCCGCATTTCAGGTAACCCTCGAAGTCTTTGACCCGGGATTGCGCCAGGCTGTCCATGCACTGCGCGGTGAGCATCGGCATTACGCTTCCTCCGGCCGCTCCTGAAGTCTGGAAACTGCACTCGGCGTCGCGAAATTTGTCCCAGTCCCGTTGAGCTTGGACAAGAAGCTTCCTGGTATCCGCATCGTCCTTGAGACGGACTTCGATCTGCTTGTAAAGCTCATTGAGCTTCTTGTCGGATTTCTTGAACGCGGCATCGGCGCACGCATTCAGCGAGGCCTGATCCTTGGCGGCGGCGTAGCACTTGTCCTGGGCAAAGGTGAAATTCGGCATGGCCAGAACCACGGCAGCAGTCAGTATTGCGGTTTTCATCGATTGTCCTCCGTTCAGATTCCACCGATTGACGGGCGGTGGTTTATCCCGCCGTTCACTTGAGATATCCGTGGCTGGCGGGGCCAGCCACTAGTTGGAATCATCATCATCCGATCCATTACTGTCGTCGCTACTGTCATCCGACGCATCGTCATTCGTGCTATCGTCGTCGGTGTCGGTGCTGTCTTGATCATCATCACCGGCCGTTGAGTCTTCATCGTCGTTCTGATCGGTCGAATCGTCCTGATCATCGGAATTATTGTCGTCGGTATTGTCATCCGAGCTATCGTCGTCGGTGTTGTTGTCGTCATCACCATCATCGTCATTCTGATCGCTCGAATCGTCTTGATCATTGGAACTGTCGTCGTCGGTGCTGTCGTCCGAGCTATCGCCATCGGTGTCCGCGTTGTTGTCGTCGGAATCGTCATCAGCATCGGAAGGAGTCTCGTTGGCATCTGGACTGGCGTCGCCGGGCAGCGAGTCGTCTTCGCGATAGCTTGTGTCTTCGAGGCTTGTCTCCATCTCGTCGTCGTACTGATCGACGATCTGCGTCCACTCCTCATGGTTATCGACACTCGTCCATTGCGAGATATTGTTGACCGAGATGTTGGTATTGAAGTTGTTTACGGTGATGTTGGTATTGACCTCGACGACATCTGCGACTTCTGTTCCGCGGTTCACGCCAAACAGAAAACTGGTAGCGCTCACGGCAAGAGCGGCCCAAACGAGTCGGTCGACATCGGTCGGCGTCGAAATCGGTTGATGCCGCACTGTGGCAAGCACGTCACCCGGCCGGATGCCTTGCCGCGCGGCAACGCCATGGGGTGCAACGGCCAAGACATACACCCCGCGAAGCTTGGGCGGGATCTGATAGCGGTGCCGAGAGGCGTGGTTGATGGGTATCAAAACCGCGTTAAGAGCCCGGGAAACATAGGGTTTCGGCAGATCATATTTGCTGGCATACGCAACATTGATCGTGTGCGGGACGGCAACGCTGACGACAGCCACCATTTTCACTGAAGTTGCCAACGCACGGGCGAACTGCACGATCAGTCTGGATTTTCGAAGAGCGAGCATTTTTCTACATCCTTCCGCAGGCGCCAGTGGCTAGAACAAGACGTCGAGCTTGGGTTGAAGCCGATCTCGTGGACGCCCGAACTGGCCTAGGAGACGCCCAAGGCTGCGGTCTCAGTTACGTCGAGATCGAGGCCCCGCTTTTCTGATCGTCGTGAAGGGCTGAACCCTGTTGCGGGAAATGAACACCGGCCTTCCTTCCTCTATCGACATCAGTCGTTAATGGCGGTGATCCTGATCGTCTGCTGTTCGCAGGCTTGGTTGCTGCAAATGCCGCTGAACCAGATTTCTCCATCGCCGATGGAAACGCCCTGCCAGTTCGCAAAAAGCGTCGCGTAGGTTTGCTTGGTCACAGCACCCTTCACCTTCGGGGTGATAATCTGGTCGTAATCGGTCAAGAACTGCTTCTGATCCTTGATCTTCAGGGCCTTTCCCTTGATGCGGGCCTGGAACGGATAGGCGACCAATGCGGCAACGGTCGCCTTGTCATCGGAACCGACCGCTTTTTTCAACTTGTCGAAGAAGGTCTGGTACGGAGCATGACTTCCGAACAGCGTGTCCAGGTTGCCGTTCACCTCCGCAGCCGATTGCGCGGACGCTGATCCGGTGCTGATTGCTGAGATCATCCCCAACGCAAAGAGAAAAGCGTGTCTTCTGGCCATTGTTCGAATCTCCTCGATGTGTGAACCCTTGACGGTCATGCAGTCCTTGATCAGTTTCTGCTGATCCATGCCTTTTCGATGCCATTTGCTATGCCGGCGCCACCGCGGCGATCGCCAGCGATCATCACCGTCATTCCGTAACTTCGTCGGCAAAACACTTTGCCAGGTCTTGCGGCGCTCCGAGTTTCTTTGCCCAGGATACGAGTTCAGGCTTTTCCGATGGGTCGGCATAGCCGCCCCATACATCGCGAAACTGCTTCATTCCGTTGACTGTCTGGAAGAACATCACGCCGTCATCGCTCACCGGCGTGGAGACGTAGGCGGCGCTCCAGTTGCCGTTCTCCATGATCGTGATGAATTTCACCCGAGCGGGCTTGACCTTGTTGTCCAACGCCGAGGCAACGAGGGGGGCATACTCCTGCTTGCGCGCCTTCGTCACTTCGACCTTTACACCGTCACAGGCGCTATTCGCGGCGAAAGCGGACGTCAGCGTCATTCCCAGCCCCGCAAGGCCGACCATAACGATTTTGGCACGCCGACGGATGAGACCGTTCAATTCAGACATGAGTGGCTATCCTCTTCCTTGTTCGTTGCAGGGGCCATCAATCGGAATCGTCGTCGCCCGATGAACTATCGTCGTCCGATGACCTGTCATCGTCTGGCGCATCGACCTCGCAGCCGATGCCGCGGCAGCCTTGGTAGTTGCCTTGGGTATCGAAGTTGGGATTGCCTTCCTTATCGTACTGCGGCCTGTCGTCGATGCTTTGATCCCCGTCATCGGGATCGTCGACTTTACATCCGAGCCCATGGCAGCCGATGTAACGGCCCCTGGTATCGAAGTTGGGATTGCCGTTCCTGTCGAACTGCGGCCGGTCATCAATCTTTCGGTCCCGTTTATGAGGCCGATCAACCAGGCAGCCCGACCCGCGGCAGCCATCGTAGCCGTCGTCGGTGGTACATCCGGCGATCGCCATCAAAGCAGTGGCCAGGGTCGCATAGATTACGAATTTCATGGTTCATTCCTCCGACTGCCTGGCGGCTGGGCGATCGTTCGTATCCGAAGACTATTGCAGGCGGCGGTCCCCGCTCTTATCGGCCGCCGCGAAGTCCTTCATCACCCGGTTCATGAATTCGTCCCGACTGACACGGCCGTTCCCGTTCGCATCGGTCGCTGCGAACTGATCGGCGTTCAGGACGTCGGTGGTTTCGGCTTGGCTGAGAGCGCCGTTATTGTCGGCGTCCAGCTTTTCGAAGGCCCTGGTCATGAAGGCCTGATACTCCTGTCGGTTCACCGCGCCGTTGTCATCGGTATCAAGTTGGTCTTGGTGACCCTCGTACATGGACTGCTGTGCCGTGGCCGCGCCGGCGCAAAGCAGGAGCAAGGAAGCTGTGGTCGCGATTATGGATTTCATTGTCTTGTCCCTTTCTTCTCGTCTCAGCCGCAGGCAAGACGATTGCCGAGGTAGCCACCACCGCCGATGCCAATCGCGGAACCGATCACACGTCCGGTTCCACCACCAATGGTGCTGCCGATCAGGCCGCCCACGATCGCGCCACCGACAGTACCGGCGATGCAGCCGAACTCGCTGTTGCGCGCCTGAACTTCCGGGTTGGATGACGACTGGCACGCCGTAAGCGCGAAAGTGCCTGCGAGCACGATTGCCAAGGTTGATTTCCTCATCGCTCTTTCCTGATCTGATTGCTGATTGGCGCCATCCGCGGAGGACAGAGCTTCGCCGGCCTCGAAAGAGCCAGACCGTGGCCCATGCATTCGAAGACTTAGTGGCTGGCTGTCGTGATCTCTTACGTCGAGGGGAAACGCTCCCCACGGGGGGCCGCATTAGCGAATATCGATTTCCCTCTCCATGCTTCGCGCCCGTCCGCCCAAGCATGCCAGCAACCAACTAACGCGGCTGCTGTTGCCAGAAAGTTGCATCCGAAGTCGGCGTATGGCAAGGAAAAATTGCAGTATTGCGGGTTTGAATTTTGCAAATGCTTAATAATTCAGAACCAATGCCGGCTATCTTAGCAGATACTGAAATTCGCTTCACAGCAATGTACCAGCACAGAAAATCGACTTTATTCCATTGGCTGTATGTTGTTATAAGTAATATCCCACGTTGTTATGCGTTTACGCAGATCGAAAAAAGCCAATGGCGAAATCGCTTCTTATACGATTGCCTGTATCCTGATCTATTGTCGGTATCTTTTTTTTAACCGAGCCCACCCGCTTGCGCAGGTCGAAAGAAACGCTGCTCACTTATTCGAGTTTTTTCAACGCTGCGGCGTGCCACATAGAGGCGCAGTGGGGGTGCCGCGGCCGCGTTTTGAGCATCTTCCCAGCTGGATTGTCATCGGGTAGCGTGCAGGGGCGGCACGTGAAGGCGCGCTCTTTGGCGAACGCGCTGCTGCACCTTCAGCCGTTGCCCGTCAGAAGATGGGGCTGGTGCTGCCTCGTGGGCACCGACGGCAACGTTAAATCGGTTGAGCCTGTCTGATCCGCTCTGGTCGACGAATTCGCAACCAATCTGACGATGCGCCTTGGCTGCGGACATGACGATGTTTGGGGCGGCCAGCCGTGATGAGCGGTTTGGAGAGCCTGGCTAACCGCGCGCGTGCCTCACCTCAGCCCGATCCGCTTGGCGCCTTGCCGGAACAGCGCCTCGGCGCCCGGCTCGAAGCGGAAGGTGCCGATGAAATCGTCGGCGCAGTAGTTCGGCAGCATCTTGCGCAGCCCAGCGGCGAAACTTCGTGCCTCGTCCAGCCGCCCCGCCAGCGCAAGGCAATGCGCGGCAATCGCGAGGATGATGGCATGGGCGTTGGGACGCGCGGCTGCTTTCAGCGCCCATTCGGCGGCCTCGTCGAACTGGCCAAGCCGGACATGCGACATCGCCCTGGCGCCCAGCATGCCGAACAGCAGCGGATCGAAGGGACTCAGATGCCTGGAATGATCGGACGAGCCGATCGCGGCCTGCGGGTCGCCCGACTGCGAATGGACGAAAGACAGCGCATAGTGACCGAGCGCGAAATTCGGGCTGAGGTCGACGGCGCGTTCGAGCTCGATGAGAGAGCCGTCCTGCTCGCCGCGCAGCCACAGCGCCCGGCCCATGGCCCAGTGCGCGGCCGGATTATGATCGTCGACGAGCAGGCTCTGGCCGGCTGCCTCGAAGGCCAGGGCGCTTTCCTGGTCGCGGTCGCCCCAACGCTGGAAGGCATTTTGCCAATGGGCGAAGGAGAGCCCGGCATAGGCGCGGGCGAAGGTCGGATCAAGCTTCAAGGCTATGTCGAAGAAATGCCGGGCCTGCTCGTTTTCCATGCGGGTGAAGCGATACATGTGCCACAGGCCCCGGTGGTAGGCTTCCCAGGCGTTCAGCGAATTGGGCGCCTTCAGCATGGCGCGATTGCGCTCGACCGTCTCGATCTCGGCCGAGATCGACGAGACGATGCTGTTGCCGATGTCGTCGAGCACGGCAAAGATGTCGTCCGGCTTGCGCTCGAACGTCTCGGCCCAGACGATCCTGGCGGTGCGCACTTCGACCAGCTCGACCGCGACGGTGACGCGGCCGGCCTGGCAGCGCACGGTGCCGGTGGCGACATAGTCGACGTTGAGCCGCCGGCCGGCATCTTCGGGCGCGATGTTTTTCTCCGCCAAGGCAAACACCGAGCCGCGCGCGATGACGAAGAAATCCCTGAGCTTGGCCAGGCGGGTGATGATGTCGTGGGTGAGGCCATCGGCTATGCCTCCGCGTGGGCCGCCGCCAGCCGCCTCTTCGGCAAACGGCATCACCGCGAGCGAAGCCTTCTGTGATGCAGCGGTATCGGAACGGGAAAGCATAATTGACGCGTGCGGTGCCGCGGGTACGACTGAAGGTCGGGCCCAGAGCGTTGCTGCAGGTCGTTCGCCGCGGATCGTGCCCCATGCCTCACGAACGGCTCCGAAATCCAGATCCTCCGAAGCAAACAGCCGCGCCGCGGAAGCGAGATGTTCCTCGCCGGCGTCAAACTGGCCGCGCTGCGCCAGCCTGGTCAGAAGAGCCACATGTGCGCGCCCGTCGAACGGAGCGAGTTCCAGCCATTTGTCCAGATGCGAAGACATCTCGTCGGCATCCGCCGGAAGCTTGTTGACGAGATGTTCCAGGATGGCGGCGTGCCACGAGGTGAAGCGACGGCGCTGAGCGATCAGCCAGCTGTTGAAATGCGGGCTGCGGTCGATCTCCAGCCCATCGAGAAAGTCGCCGGCGAACATTCCGGAAAGAGCCTGGAGCCGCTCTAGACCGAGCGTCTCAACGCCCTTGGCGGCGGCCGAGGCTATGTCGACAGCGTCGACGGAAGCACCTCTCAGATCAAGCGCGATCGTGTCGCCTGGTGTCTCGACCCTGCGATGATGCGGTTCATCGAGGATGCCTCTAAGCTTGCTCAGGTACCAGCGAAGCTCGCCGCGCGGGTCGTTCGGCACATCCCACAAAAGCTCGCACAGGCGGCTGCGGCCGACCGGATGCGGCGCCAGCGCCAGATAGGCGAACAGCGCACACAGTTTGCGCGACTTCGGAAGCTCGACGAAGGTGCCGTTGCGGATAATCGTCAGCGGTCCGAGCAGACGCACGGAAAGACCGGCCATCTCGCCGCCGAGGCTCGATCGGGCGGATTCCACGTACGTTTCCACGCCTGCTCCCACGCTGGCCAGTCGGCCTTTGTTTTATCACCAAACGCGACACGGTGCATCCGGCAGCGAATTCCCGCGCCGGATGCTGGCATTGCCGGGAGGCAAATGTAGCGCGGCAAGGTCTCGAAACCTCGCCGCCCAAGCCACCGGTCTGTAACCGGCCCGTGACGACAAGAGACAACGACAAAGCGAGGAGCTCGACATGTTGCATCAACAGAAAATCAGAACCACCGCCGGGCGCGGCCGTCTGTTCGACAGCATTCTCGACACGGTCGGCGATACGCCGGTGATCCGCATCAACAATCTCGGACCGAACCATGCCACGATCTATGTGAAGGCCGAGTTCTTCAATCCCGCCGCCTCGGTAAAGGACAGGCTGGCGCTCAACATCATCGAGGAGGGCGAGCGCAGCGGCGCCTTGAAGCCGGGCCAGACCGTCGTCGAGGCGACCAGCGGCAACACCGGCATCGGCCTTGCCATGGTCTGCGCCCAGAAGGGCTATCCGCTGGTGGTGACGATGGCCGACAGTTTTTCCATCGAACGCCGCAAGCTGATGCGCATGCTGGGCGCCAAGGTGGTGCTGACGCCGCGTGCCCAGAAGGGTTTTGGCATGTACAAGAAGGCGGTGGAGCTCGCCGAAGCCAATGGCTGGTTCCTGGCCCGCCAGTTCGAGACCAAGGCCAATGCCGCCATTCACGAAGCGACGACGGCGCGCGAGATCATCAACGATTTCGCCGGCTCGCGGCTCGACTGCTTCGTCACCGGCTACGGCACGGGCGGCACCGTCGCCGGCGTCGGACGCGTGCTTCGCCGCGAGCGGCCGGAGACCCGGATTGTGCTCGCCGAACCGGCCAATGCGCAGCTTATCGGCAGCGGCAAGCCGCAGCAGCGCGGCACCGGCGGCGCGCCTGCCGCCAGCCATCCGGCGTTCGAGCCGCACCCGATCCAGGGCTGGACGCCCGACTTCATTCCGGACGTGCTGCAGGAGGCGATCGACGCCGGCCTCTATGACGAGGTGGTGCCAATCGCCGGGCCCGAGGGCACGAAATGGGCCAAGGCGCTGGCGCAGAAGGAAGGCATTTTCACCGGCATCTCCGGCGGAGCGACATTTGCTGTCGCGCGGCAGATCGCGGAAAAGGCGGCGCCCGGCTCGGTGATCCTGTGCATGCTGCCCGACACCGGCGAGCGCTACGTGACGACGCCGCTGTTCGACGGCATCGAAGCGGAGATGGACGCCGAGGAGACTGCGCTTTCGCAGTCGACGCCCGGCTGCCAGTTTCCGGCGTGACGGCGGCACATCGGGAGCGGCCCGCATGGATACGAAGCCTGGATTGGCCGTCACGGCTACCGAGGGAACGCTTGACCCCTCGAACTGGGCCGACGTGCAGGTCCTGTCGCATCGGATCGTCGACGATGCCGTCGCTTACCTGCGCGATGTCAGAGAGCGTCCGGTGTGGCAGGAGATGCCGGTTGATGTGAGGGCTTTCTTCGCGGCGCCCCTGCCGCGTTCGCCGGCTCCGCTAGCCGAGGTGTATGGCGAAGTAACTAGGAACTTGATGCCCTATCCGATGGGCAACATCCATCCACGCTTCTGGTCCTGGTATATGGGCTCGAGCAGTTTCACCGGCGCGCTCGGCGATTTCCTGGCCGCGATCCAGGGCTCCAACCTCGGCGGCGGCAACCATGCCGCCGCGTTGATGGACAACCAGGTCGTCGACTGGTGCAAGGAAATGATGGGCTTTCCGCAATCGGCCAGCGGCACGCTGGTCAGCGGCGGCTCGATGGCCAACATCATAGGGCTGACCGTGGCGCGCAACGCCAAGGCCGGCATCGACATACGCGAGCACGGCGTTGCCGGCATCGACAAGCCGCTGCGTTTCTACGGCTCCGACCAGCTTCACTCCTGTCACCGCAAGGCGATGGAGGCGCTCGGCCTCGGCAACCGGGCGCTGCGTCGCGTCCCGAGCGATGCCGGGCTGCGGATCGACATCGCTGCGTTGCGGGCGGCGATTGCCGAGGACCGTGACGCCGGCTTCAAGCCGGCCTGCGTAATCGGTACGGCCGGCACGGTGAACACCGGCGCAATCGACGATCTGCAAGCGCTGGCTGACCTGGCGGCAAAGGAAGATCTGTGGTTTCACGTCGACGGCTGCATCGGCGCTCTGCTTGCGATTGCGCCGGACAATTCGCATCGCGTTGCCGGCATCGAGCACGCCCACTCGATCGCGCTCGATCCGCATAAATGGCTGCACGCGCCCTTCGAGGTCGGCTGCGCGCTGATCCGGGATGCCTCCGCGCATCGCGGCACGTTCGCGGTGACGCCGGAATATCTGGAATCGACGCCTCGCGGCCTGGCCTCCGGCCAATGGTTGCACGATTACGGCCTGCAGACGACGCGCGGCTTCCGGGCGCTGAAGGTGTGGATGGCGCTGCGAGAGCACGGCATCGAAAAGTTCGGCCGGCTGATCGACCAGAACATCGCGCAAGGGCATTATCTCGGTGCGCTGATCGAGGCCGAACCGGCGCTCGAACTGGTGGCGCCGGTGAACATCAACATCGTCTGCTTTCGCTACCGCGCCGATGGGTTGGACGCTGAGCGCCTGAAAGCGCTCAATACCGAGATCATGCTGAGGCTGCAGGAAGAAGGCATCGCCGCCATCTCCGACACGACGGTGCATGGCCAGCATTGCCTCAGGGTGGCGATCAACAACCACCGCACCCGGCGTGACGATCTGGACCTGCTGATCCGGGAAACAGTGCGGCTCGGGCAGGAGATTTCAGGGACGGGCGTGGCTCTTCCTTCTCCCCTTGTGGGAGAAGGTGGACGCGAAGCGGCCGGATGAGGGGTGTTCCAGCTTGGTACCGACGACGATCCTTCCAACACCCCTCAACCGTCTTGGCGCTGCGCGCCAATCCACCTTCTCCCACAAGCAAGGGGAGAAGGAAGAAGGAGCGGCGCTGGCCCCGACAATTGGTCGTCGGCAAGGCTACGTCTCGAGCCAGACCTTCTCGAAATGCTGCTCGAGCGACTGGTGTTGCTCGCAGCCATGCACGCCCTTGCGATAGGTGCGATAGACCGAGCGCCAGTAGGGCTGGATGATGACGCCGGAATCGCGCAAATTCTGTTCGATCTTGGCCATGAGCTCTTTGCGGGCGCCGGGATCGGGCATTGCCAGCGCCTTGTCGAGCAGAGTATCGAATTCCGGATTGGCATAGGCGCTCTCGTTCCAGGCGGCGCCAGACTTATAAGCGAGCGCCAGCACCTGGACGCCGAGCGGCCGGCCGAGCCATTCCGTGCAGGAGAAAGGATATTTGCTCCAGTCGTTCCAGAAGGTCGCGGCCGGCAGCACTGTGCGCTTGATCTTCAGCCCTGCCTCGCGCATCTGCGCGGCGATGGCGTCGCCGGTGCTCTTCTGCCAGTCGACATCGACCGAGATGAGTTCGTATTCGTGTTCGGCCTTGCCGGCATCGGCGAGCAGGGCCTTGGCTTGATCGATGTTGCGGACGGCCGGGCCGATATCGGCATATTCGGGATGCATCGGCCCGACATGATGGTTCTCGGCAGGCTTGCCGCGGTTGTCCATGCCGATCTTCAGCACGGCGGCGTTGTCGACGGCCAGTTGTGCAGCGCGCCGCACCTTGATGTCGTCATAGGGCGGATTGCCGATGTTGAACCGCGCGACGATGGTCGAGCCGGTGGCGATCTCGGAATTGCTCAGGCCCATGGAATCGGTCTGCGAAACCGTGTCGGAGGCGGTTTCGTGGTCGGTGTCGACCTCGCCCGATTCGAATGCCGACAGCATGGCGTTGGGATCGGAGCCGTAGTCGACCCATTTGATGCCGTCGAGATAGAACTCGCCCTTCCACCATGGCTTGTCCTTGCGGCGGACTTCGGCGCCGACCTCGGCATCCCATGCGACGAGTTCGCAAGGCCCGGTGGTGATCGCCAATGCCTTCAGCGGATCGCCGTCGCCTTCATAGCTGCGGTGCATGATCAGCGCCGGATAATCGGCCATGCCGGCAATCAGCGAGATGTCGGGCTTAGGCAAATTGAGCCGCACGGTGAAATCGTCGACGCGCTCGATGCCGCCGTCGACGACCTTCTTGGTATCGGCGTTGACCAGTGCGCCCATGCGCGCGGCGACCGAATTGCCGGCGACGGACGCATCGCACCAGCGCGTCAGATTGTGGATCACATCGTCGGCGTTGAAGGTGTCGCCGTTCGACCAGGTGACGCCCTTGCGGACATGCAGGGTCAGCAGGCGGGCGTCGTCGCTGGTCTCCCAGCTTTCGAGCAGCCATGGCTCGAAGGTGAAGTCGCGGTTCCAGCGCACCAGATATTCGTTGCACTGACGGGCGACGTTGGACATCTCGACGCCGTCGAAAGTGCGCGGATCCTTCCAGCCCTTGACGTTCATGGCGACGCGCAGAACGCCGCCGCGCTTCGGCTCCTCGGCCCTGGCCGGCGACGGCGCAAGCCCGCCCAGCGCCAGCGCGCCGGCAGTGCTGACGCCGAGCGCAGCCATGGTGGCGAGATATTCGCGCCGGTTCATCTGGCCTTTCCTGAAGCCATCGGCGACGGGCTCGGCCTGCGGATGCAATTTCCGGTCGGTCGGCATGAACTTCATCGTAAATCCTCCCTGTCGGGTCGGCGCATCGCGGATGCGAGCCCTTACGTGGCGTGATGATAGGGCCGGCCTGACCGCAGCAGTGTTCGGGTTTCCGCAGTTGTTGTGCGCTGTTCCGCGACAGTGGAGCTTGGAGGACGGTCCGCGTCACTCCGGACAGTCACCCCCGCCCAGCGCGGCTATTGCCGCCACGATGCGATCAAAGGCCTCGCCGGCGCGCGGCACGGTCTTGCGGGCGCGCAGGAAGCTGTGCACCAGCCGCGGCTCTTCGCGCCACCATGCCTTGCCGCCGGCGGCAAGGATGCGGTCGCAATAGGCTTGGCCATCCGCCGACAGTGGGTCGCATTCGGCGGTGACGATGACCGTCGGCGGCAGGCCGGAGAAGTCGGTATCGCTAAGCGGCGAAAATGTCGGGTCGTCCGGCGACTGCCCCTTCCCTGCCCGGATATGCCGATAAAATTCGACATCGCGCAATGTCAGCAGCGGCGCCTCGGCGTGCTCGACATAGGAGCCCGCGCGCGCTTTGCCGTCCAGCTCTGGGCCATCTAGCTCGTCACCGCCGAGCTCGGGATAGATCAGCACCTGGCCGATCGCATGGTGAGGATGGCGGCGTGTCGCCTGTGCCACCGCAGCGGCCAGATTGCCGCCGGCGCTCTCTCCGCAGAGTACGAGCGGCAGGCCGGTGGTCGCCGCAGCCCATTCGAATACGGCCAGCGCATCCTCGAAGGCCGCCGGATGCAGATGCTCGGGCGCCAGCCGGTAGTCGGCGGACAGTACGGCAAAGCCGGTGCCGGCGCAGATCTCGGCGCAGATGTCGTCATGGCTGTCGAGCCCGCCAAGCACGAAGCCGCCGCCGTGATAATAGACAACGATCGCTTGTGGCGCCGTGCCCGCCATTTGGTAATGCCGGACTGGGATCGCATGGTCGCCGACGCTGCTGTCGCTGGCCTTGACACCGGGTGGATAGGGCTCGCGAAATGCCCGGCACATGGCGTCATAGACCGCCCGTTGCCGCTCGATCGGCATGTAGACGATTTCGGGCGGATACCACTCGTTGACCCTGTCGATATAGGCCCACAGTTCCGGATCGAGCAGCGTTTGGTACTTTCCGCGCTCTGTCGTTTCGGGTCGCTCGGCCTCGGTGATCATCGCTTCGCGATCCCGCTCAGAGCTCGGCGTAGAGCCGGGCAGCATTTTCATAGCTGAAGCGCAGCGGCACCGAGCCCTCGACCTGCCAGGCTTCGACCGTCTCGCCGGCCAGCAGCCGGCAGGCGCCGTCGGTGCTGGTGACGGCGCCGCCATAGAGCCGGTTGGCGAGATTGAGAATGGCCGTCTGGTGCATCGCCGTGCTGCCGCTGCCGCAGGCATCCTTGACCAGCAGCACGCGAAATCCGAGCGCCACCGCATCCTTGACGGTGGCATCGATGCACGCCTCGGTCCAGACGCCGGCAACGACCAGCCACTCGATGCCGTCGACCTTCAGCCGTTCGGCGGCAGGCCCCGCGCGGAAGGCGCTGGCGTCGGTCTTGATCAGCATCGTCTCGCCTGGCAACGGGCCGACCTCTGGACAGATCGCCGTCAGCGGATCGTCCTTGTCTGAAAACGCCGACTTGCCGTTGGCCTCGACCGGGTGGAACGGCCGTGCCGTGGCGAGATCGACGATATAGGCCCAATGGTAGAGCGGAACATCATTGGCGCGTGCCGCCGCCTGCAGCCGCTGGACGTTGGCGAGGATGTCGCCATAGCCTTCGACCAGATAGCGCTTGTCCCGCCGATGCTCCTCCTGGAGATCGATGAACACCGCCGCCGCCGTACCGCGCTTGATCGAGATCGGGCTTTTCATGCGGATATGCCTGTCAGCACTCAAACGTGCCCGTCAAGGAAATCATCCTCGTACGGGAAGCGCGACAGAAGTTCGGTGCCGGTCTCGGTGATCAGGATCTCGTCCTCCAGCTTGACGCCCTCGCGGCCGCCCTTCTCGCCGATATAGCTCTCGACGCTGACCACCATGCCGGGCACGATGACACCGTCGCGGCCATAGGTCTCGTAATCCATGGCATGCGCGATGAACGGCGTCTCGCCATGCATGCCGACGCCGTGCATGACCGAGGTATAACGCTGGTCGACGAAGCGGTCCGGGATTTTCCAGGCCTTATCGGCAATCTCGCGAAACGCCATACCGGGCCTGACGACCCCGATATTGTGCTGAACCTGGTCGTGCGCCATGCGGTAGAGCGACTTCTGATAATCCGTCGGCTTGCCCGGGCCGCAGCGGAAGGTGCGGGAAAAGTCCGAATAATAGCCGTAGCAGCCGATCGTATCGGTATCGAGTGCCAAAAGTTCGCCAGGCCTGATCTTACGGCCGCTCGCCTCGTTGAACCATGGATTGGTGCGCTGGCCCGAGGTCAGCAGCCGGGTTTCGATGAACTCGCCGCCCTGTCGGATCACCTCGCCATACATGATGGCGAACAGTTCGTTTTCGGAAACGCCGGGCTTGATCGCCTCGCGCACCGCGTAGACCGCAGCCTCGGCGCCGGCCATCGACACCTGCAGGCATTTTACTTCCTCGGGCGTCTTGACCGAGCGCACCGCCAAAATCTCGCCCTGGCAATCGCGGACCTCGCAGCCGCGCTTTTCCAGCGCCAGTGCCTGCAGATGGCTGCAGCGGTCGAGGCCGAGCTTCATCGAGCCACCGCCATGCGCCTTGAGCAATTCGGCGATCTCATCGGCGAACGGGCCGGCGGTTTCGTCGTCGCGGCCCGACACCGATGACCAGACCAGCTTCGACGGACGCGCCTCGTCGATCGTGTCGAGCACCATCGAGACATGGTAGCTCTGCGGATATTCGAACAGCACGATCGGCCCTTCTGTGGGGATGAAGAAGTAGCGCGTCGAGTTGCGCAGGAAATAGCCGAACATGTTGCGCGAGCCGGTGGCGTAACGCTGGTTGTAGGGGTCGAACAGAACGACGCCGCCATAGCCGGCCTCGCACATCCAGGCGCGCAGCCTGGCCAGCCGCCCCTTGCGCAGCGCATCTGCGTCGATGAAGGACGGCTCGGTATCCGACAACCACATGCCGCCGGCCGGATCCGCCGCCGCCGGATGGCGCATGCGATCCCCAAAGTCGACATCCTCGGTGCTGTCGGGGTCAAAAACGACGATGCTCATGGGTGCCTCCTGGAAGGCCCTGAGCATAGTCGTGCGCTAGATAAAGTGTGTGCGGAAAACCGCAGATGTCGTGCGACACACCGCTAGGCGCGCATTCCGTAGCGATCCTTCGCGCCCCCCTCTGTCCCTCCGACGTCTCGCAAGACCTAATGCCGCCGCAACACCTTCGGCGCGTGGCCATGTTCTTCCCGGAACGCCCGGGCAAAGCTCGACATCGAGGCAAAGCCACAGGCCAGCGCGACGTCGCGCACCATCAGCGTCGAATGCGCCAACAGGTCGGCGGCGCGCTTCAGCCGCAGGCGGCGGTAGTAGCCGTTGGGCGAGATACTGAGTTCGGAGCGGAAATTGCGTTCGAGCTTATCGGAGGAGACACCAAGCCGCCCCGCCAGTTCCGCCATGCCGAGCCGCTCTTCGACCGCATCCTCCATGATGGCGATGGCCGACAGTACCAGTTCGTTCTGCACGCCGGTGCGCAAGCGCAGCGGCATCAGCTTGCGGTCGACGCTGGAGCGCAGCGGGCTGTGCACGAACCATTCGGCGACGCCGGCCGCGAGTTCGGCGCCATAGTCGTTGGTGATGATTTCCAGCATCATGTCGAGACTGCCGACGCCGCCGGCCGAAGTGAAGCGCTTGCGATCGATGACATAGAGATCGCGCCTCAGCTCGATATCCGGAAACGCTTCGGTGAAGGCCGCCTGGCTGGTCCAGTGCAAGGTGCAGGCATGGCCGTCGAGCAGGCCCGCGCGGGCGAGAAAGAACGCCGCATCCGCCACCGCGCCGATATGGGCGCCGCCGCGCAGGCTCTTGCGGATCCAGCTCTCGGCATCGTGCGCGACGAGATGATCGGCATCGCCGCCCGAGCAGACGACGATGCGATCGACTTTCGGTGCGTCATGGGCGGAAAAGCCGGGCTGGATGACGACGCCGTTCGAAGCCTCCACCGGACCTTCGGCGGCGCCGACGATGATCCAGCGGTAGCAGTCCCGCTTCGCCAGCACGTTGGCCGCGCGGAGCGGTTCAATGACCGAGCTGAATGCCATCATCGGAAAGCCGGGGAAGACCAGCACCGCGAAGGTAGCGGGGCCGTCGCTTGCCGTCGGTTGGTTGCGTTGTCGGTTGTTCATAGGGAGACTACCATTTCGCCGGATGGTGCCAAGGTCAACGGAGCAGCGTGTAAACGCCGATCTTTGGTGATCCTTCACGCCCCCCTCTGACCTGCCGGACATCTCCCCCACAAGGGGGGAGATCGGCAGCGTCGCCGTCCCGCCCGTGTTTCAGCGTTGGAGGTTGGCGAAAGCGCAAGATGACGGCCAATCTCCCCACTTGAGGGGGAGATGCCCGGTAGGGCAGAGGGGGCGCTGTCCCGCCGACGTCTCGCTATCGGGCTCAGCTCGCCAGCGCCTGATCCAAATCCGCGATCAGATCGTCACCGTCTTCGATTCCCGCCGACAACCGCACCAGCGAATCGGAAATGCCGATCTCGGCGCGTTTTTTCGCCGGGATCGAGCCGTGCGTCATCAGCGCCGGGTGCTCGATCAGGCTTTCGACGCCGCCGAGGCTTTCGGCCAGCGTGAACAGCTGCGTGTGTTCGAGGAAGCGTTTGGTGCCGGCGAGGTCGCGGTCGAGCTCGACCGTGATCATACCGCCGAAGGCATGCATCTGCCGCCTGGCGATGGCGTGCTGCGGGTGGCTGGGCAGGCCGGGATAGATGACACGGCGGATGTCGGGGCGGCTCTCCAGCCAGTGCGCGATCTTCTGGCCGTTCGACGAATGACGCTCCATCCTCAGCGCCAGCGTCTTCAGTCCGCGCAGCGCGAGGAAACTGTCGAACGGCCCGGAAATGGCGCCGATGGCGTTCTGCAGGAATTTCAGCCGCTCAGTGAGATCCTTGTTGTCGCCGACCACGGCGACGCCGCCGACCATGTCGGAATGGCCGTTGAGGTATTTCGTCGTCGAATGGACCACGATATCGATGCCGAGCTCCAGCGGCCGCTGCAGATAGGGGCTGCAGAAGGTGTTGTCGGCCACCGACAGCACGCCCTTGCGCCTGGCCAGCGCCGCGACGCCTTCGAGATCAACAACGCGCAGCAGCGGATTGGTCGGCGTCTCGACCCAGAGCAGCTTGGTGTCCGGGCGGATCGCCGCCTCGACCGCGGCAAGATCGGTGAAGTCGACGAAGTCGACCTGCAAATTGGCCGAGCGCTTGCGCACCCGTTCCAGCAGCCGGAACGTGCCGCCATAGATGTCGTCGGTGGCGACGATATGCGCGCCTGAATCGAGCAGCTCGAAAATGGTTGCGATCGCCGCCAGCCCCGAAGCGAAGGCGAAGGCGGCTGTGCCGCTTTCGAGGTCGGCCACAGCGCGCTCGAAGGCAAAGCGGGTCGGGTTCTGGCTGCGGGCATATTCAAAACCCTTGTGCACGCCCGGGCTCTGCTGGCCATAGGTCGAGGTGGCATAGATCGGTACCATCACCGCACCCGTCGTCGGGTCGTGGCTTTGGCCGCCATGGATGGTGCGCGTCGAGAAGGCGAGGCGGTTTTTGCCCGATACGGTGGCTTTGACGGTCATCGGGCGCGCCTCAGATGGTTGATCAGGTCGATGCGGGTTATCAGGCCAATGAATTCGTCGCCGTCGAAGACGATGGCGACCTCGTTGCGGTCGAACACCGGCAGCAGCGCATCCAGCGTCTGGCTGGCCTGCAGCGTGTGCAGATTAGTGGTCATCGCCGTACTAACCGGGGCCTTGAAGCGATCCCAGCGGCTGTCATAAGGCCCTTCGACCTTGGCGAGGATATCGCTTTCGTCGATGATGCCGACGAGCTTGCCCTCGTCCAGCACCGGCAGTTGCGAGACATCCGAGCGGCGCATGCGGCCATAGGCATTGAGCAGGCTTTCGTCGGGGCCGACGGACACGACATCGCCGGTGCGGAGCGTGCGCATGACCAGGTCGCGCAGATCGCCATGCTGCTCCTGCTCGGCCAGGCCCTGCTCGACCAGCCAGAAATCGTCGAAGACTTTCGACAGATATTTGTTGCCGCTGTCGCAGACGAATGTGACGACGCGCTTCGGCACGGTCTGCTCGCGGCAATAGCGAAGCGCTGCCGAAAGCAGCGTACCGGACGACGAGCCGGCGAGAATGCCTTCCTTCGAAAGCAGGTCCCGCACCGCAAGCATGCTCTGCTTGTCGGGGATGGAATAGGCCTTCCTCACCAGCGACAGATCGGCATTGGGCGGCACGAAATCCTCGCCGATGCCTTCAACGGTCCAGCTTCCGGCCTCTACCATCTTGCCGGTCTTGATCAACGGTGCCAGCACCGAGCCGACCGGATCGGCCAAAATCATCTCGGTCTTCGGCGAGACTTTCGCAAAGTAGCGGCCAAGCCCGGTTAGCGTCCCGCCGGAGCCGACGCCGACGACCACCGCATCGACATCGCCTCCGAGCTGCTGGAAGATTTCCGGCCCGGTCGTGGTCTCGTGGGCGAGCGGATTGGCCGGGTTGGCAAACTGGTTGGCGTAGAAGGCGCCGGGCAGCTCGGCGGCGATCTTTTCGGCCATGTCCTGATAATATTCGGCATGGCCCTTGCCGACGTCGGAACGCGTCATGCGCACTTCAGCGCCGAGCGCCCGCAGATGCTGGATCTTTTCGCGCGACATCTTGTCGGGCACGACCAGGATGATGCGGTAGCCCTTGGGGATGCCGACCTGGGCGAGACCAAGACCGGTATTGCCGGCGGTCGCCTCGACGATGGTGCCGCCGGGCTTCAGTTTGCCCTGTTTTTCGGCGGCGGCAATCATCGACAGCGCGATGCGGTCCTTGATCGAGCCGCCGGGATTCTGGCTTTCGAGCTTGATGAACAGCCGGCACTTGCCGATGTCGAATTTGGTCAGCTCGACGACCGGCGTCTGCCCGATCAGGTCGAGAACCGAGGCATAGGGCGGGCGCAGGCGGGACGATGCATCGTCCGGTGCCACGATCTTGTGCTTGCTCATGTCAGATGCTCCGTTGCCAGAATGAGCAACCGCCCTGGAAGACGGCAACCTACCGTCTTTTCCAGCCGTTTGCAGTTGGAAAGAAGATAGATCGTGCCAATCCGGCCGCCAGCAGGGGAATGGAATTTCGCGAAAGCTTCGCCGGCCTCCAGGCAGGGCAAAAGATTTGCAGAACCTGCTTGGGGTTCAGGCGATCGCCGCCTGGGCTTCGATCTCGATCAGAAAATCCGGATTACCGAGGCCGGCGACGCGCAGCACCTTGATGATCGGCGGCGCGCCACGGTTTGCCCAGAAGGCCATCCAGGCGCCGAAGGCCGGCCCTATATCCAGGTCGCCGGCGATATAGACCGAGAGGCTGACGAGGTCTTCCGGCTTTGCCCCACCGGCTTCGAGCACCTTTGCCAGGTTCGAAAGCGCCTGAGCGGTCTGCGCAGCGAGATCGTCCCTGGCGACGATCCGGCCTTGCGCGTCGACACCATTCTGGCCGCCGACCAGCACGATGCGCGCGGATGCCGGCAGCGACACGCCTTGCGAATAGGCCGGATTGCTGTGCATGCCCTCCGGGTTCAGCCTTTCGATGGTCACCGCGCTTTTCCTCCTCTTCGGCAAAAATTATCCCGCGGCCGCCCGGCCGCCCATAGGGATCGCGCGGCACAGAACGGCAATCGTGCGGCCGCTTCAACGCACCATCTCGTTCGTTGCGGTCCCCGATTCCGCCATGCTACCCGGCGCTGGACGAACAGCAATGCAAGGAATGGCCGATGAAGATTCTTGCCTATGACAATTTCAGGCCCGGCGTCACGCTCGACGACCTGCGGCCTTATCTGCGCGACGAAGTTTCGAATGTCTGGCGGCTCTGGAAGGCGGGGATCGTGCGCGAGAATTATGCGCGCGGCGATATTGGCGGCGTCATCATCGTCTTCGAGCTCGACAGCGTCGAGGAAGCGCGGCGCTACACCGAGGACTTCCCGCTGTCCAAGGCCGGGCTGCTGGAATGGCACTTCATCGCCTTCGACGCGCCATTGCCGCTGGAATTCCTGTTCGACCCGACCGTCGATATCGCCAAGCCATGGGACCGGACGGCGGCATGATCCGGTCGAGCGACGGGATCGAAATCCCGGCCAGCCTGACTGAGTGGTGCGATCCGCGCCGCACGGCGCTGGTGGTCTACGACATGCAGGTCGGCATCTGCCGCCAGGTGGCCGGCGGCGCGACCATCGTCGAGCGCACCGGCACGGCACTGGAAGCGGCGCGCGTAGCCGGAATGCGGGTGGCGTTCACGCGCCATCTATCGCTGCCACGCAAGTGGATGGGCGCGACGCAGCTGCGCACCGCCATGGCCTGGCAGCGGCGCGACAGCCCCGACACGGTTGAGCCGTGGTTCCCGCGCGACGCCGAAGCGACGCGGATCGTGCCCGAACTGGAACCCCGCGATGACGAGGCGGTGTTCGACAAGCTCACGATGTCGGCCTTCGATTCCACCGCGCTCGGCTTTGCCTTGCGCGATTGCGGCGTGCGCGCGATTGCGCTCGCCGGCATCGCCATGGAGATCGGCATCGAGCCGACCGTTCGCCAGGCGACCGACAATGGCTTCGTCGCCGTGGTCATCGAGGATGCCTGTGGCTTCGGCAACCGCGAAGCGCGCGACCGCTCGATGGCGACGCTACGCTTCCTCGGCGAAGCCGTTGTCACCGATGCCGCGAGCTTCTGCGGCGCGCTTGCCGGTGCGGGTTAAGGGCAATCGGCTTGCTAGAGCGATTCACCGTTTCACGCAAACGCCGAACCGGTCCGTCGCTTTGTCTTCACGCAATTGCAGACGGAAAACCGCTCCGAGCCTTTCCCGGAATTGATCTAGGTGGTGGCTGCGCTGTCGGTACGAAAACGCACACCCTCGGCGCGGCCGTGCACGCTGCCCCAGTCGTAGAGCGCCTGGAGCGCGGCGGCGAGATCTTCACCGCGCCCGGTCAAGGCGTAGCGTCCCTTGCCGTCCGGCGACGTTTCGAGCGTAACGAAGCCGATCTCGACAAGCTCGGCCAGGCGCTGCGTCAGCATCTTGTCCGAGAGTGAGGGGATCAGCCGGCGCAGGTCGGAATAGCGCATCGGCTGTTCCTTGATGCGCGCCAGGATCACCGTCTTCCATTTGCCGCCGAGCGCGTCGAGAGCGAACTCGACCGGACAGCCGTAGAGTCTTCCGCGTTGCGTCATGCGCCCATCGTAGGCAAGGCACGGTGGCGACGGAAGCAGAATTTGCCCGGTCATCTGGCCAGGGTCGCGGCTCGCTTCCTGGCGCGGTCGAGGTCTTTCCCCCCCGACGGCGGCGATCCTGGATCCGAAATTGCGTCGAGACAAAGGGGCCTTATCCGAGCAATCGCTTGCTGAGCCGTGCGCACTGTACGCGAATATCGGGGATAGCGTCGATCTCGAAGAAGGTGCCGCGAGTCAGCGGCCCGACGGCGAGGATCTTGGCCGATACCGTGCCGTCGCCGGCGATGACCTCGCAGTTCGCGGTCACGTCGAGCCCGAGCCGCAGCGGATCCGGCCGTGCCAGCCCGCGATCGACCAGCGACCGCACCACGCTGTTCGAAGTGGTCGAGATGTCCCGGGCGATGCCGGTGCAATCATAGATGCGAGCAACGTCGAACCTTTCGAGCTGCTGCGTGTGGCGCGACTGGACCTGTACCCTGAAGCCGTCGCCGCCGGCGATCTCGACGACGCGCCCGGCGACAAGGCGGATGCGGCCGGCTTGCACCGCCTCGGCAACGCGGGCGTAGACTTGCGGCGCCATGCGATGGCGGTGGATGTCCCACCAGGCCTTGGTGTGCTCGACAAAGCGGCGCTTGGCCGAGGACGGCCAGTTCTGCCAGATCTTCTGGTTGAAGGGTCTCAGACCGTCGACGACGTCGCGCCAGTCGATGCCGGCCCGCTGGTTTTCCCGGATCAGGTCTCGGAACCAGCCGACGAAATAGGAAAGCTGGGTGCCGAGCGGAATATCGGCAACGTCAAGCTTGATCGGATTGCCCTTGCGATGCGGCGAAGGCAGCAGGCCGCGCCGAGACACCGCGACGATCTCGCCGCGGTGGCCGCGCTGCTCGAGCGACAGGAAGGCATCGACCATGCTCAAGCCGGTGCCCAGCACCAGGACTCGGGCTTCGGGGTCGAGCGCAGTGTCCGCCTCGGATCCCATCCTGATCGCATGCCCCTGCCCCGCCCCCGGCTCTTCGTCGTGGCCGGTGGCGAGCACGGCAAGATGCGCAACCACGCTAGTGCCGTTGGCCAGCGCCACCTCGACGCCGGAAGCGGTCGGCGAGATCGACAGGCTCTCCTCGCGGATCAGGCGCAGCCGGCCCGTCTCCCGCTCACGCGCCTCGAGCTCGTCGAGCAGCTCCTTGAGATAGCGGGCGTAGACGCTGCGCGGCGCATAGACCGGCGCCTGTTCCGGCGTTGCCAGGCCGCGTTCAAGCAGCCAGCGCGAGAAATTGCCGGGATCGTCGGCATAGGCGCTCATGCCCAACGCGCTGACATTCAGCACATGCGCCGACAGCAGCGTTGAATAGGCCATGCCTTGCCCAAAATGCGGGCGTTTTTCGACCAGGCTGACGCGGAGATCGGGATTGGGCGACTTCAGCAGATGCGCGGCAAGCACGACGCCGCTGGCGCCGCCACCGACAATGATGATCGAACTTGGCGTAGCGCGCCCGGTCATGCGCACACCAGCTGTCCTGGCGATCGTCGCCGGCTCAGGGGAGAGTGGTTCAGGCCTGCACTTTCAACGCCGCCGAAAGGTCCTCGTCGCCGGCGATGTCGCGCATTTCGGCGAGGCTGCGCTGGTCCAGCACCTCGGCGATGGCCTGCCGGACCTCCAGCATCAGGTGTCGGACTTGGCATGTCGCCTCGTTGCAATCTTCGCAGCGCTGATACTGGGTGCGGCTGGCGCAGGGAATGGGGGCAAGCGGCCCGTCGAGCACGCGCACGACGTGGCCGACCTTGATCTCGTCCGCCGGGCGTGCCAGCCGGTAGCCGCCCTCCTTGCCCTTGCGGCTCTGGACGAACCCGGCATTGCGCAATTCGCCAAGAATGGCATCGAGGAACTTCTTCGGAATATTGTTTCCTGTGGCGATGTCGTTGACGAAGGCGAGCTGTCCAACCGGCAGGCGCGCCAGATGGATGAGCGCCTTGAGGCCGTATTTACCTTTTTTCGTGAGCATAACCCGAACGTTTCTCTGTCATGCGATGGCGCAAGGCCACCGGTTGCGAAACGCCTGGCGTGCCTCCCCGCCGCGTCCAAGCTGCCACTACAGATAAATTCTAGTGACATGATATACAAGCCGAGAAACGTTGATTTTGCTTCGTTTTCAAGCCGCAATGGCCATTTTGGCAGGGGCTTGTGCTCTTGGAAGCACAGAAGCCGCCGGCAATGGCACACCGCCAAACTGGCCGGCGGCAGGAATGTCCCGATCGGCGAGAATCCGGACAGCAGCTTCTGCCCCTGAATTTGAAGGCCAAAGCATGCCGCGCGCGGCAACAAGGAGGGTGGCGTCGCTCATCGTCCTCTCCAATCCTTCAATGTCGATAAGGCTACTAGACTTAACCGCGAACACAGGGAACTTGTTTCCAATTTCTTGGCTATCCACAGCATGAATTTGCCGATGCAGGGGCGAACGCGGGAAAATCCTTGCTGCGCGCATGGACGACGTGGAAGCGGTTCGGGCAAGGACGACGGTTCTCACCGGGCCATCACCCAGAAGCGTGCGAATGGGCAACTGCCATAGCCAGGTGACTTTTTCTAACAAGACCGAACCGATTGGAAGGATTTAACTCTACAAGAACGATAGAGTTAGGTGACTATGAAACGCAATCCGGTTTTTTCTCGTTTCCATGGAGCCTTTCATGTCCACCATTTCGCGACGTATCGTTCTCTTGTCCTCGGCGGCCTTGGCTGGTGCCGCCTTTCTCGGCCCAGCCGATGCGCAGGACTTCAAGATCACTATCGGCTACCAGACGGTCGTCGAACCCTCGAAGGTGCCGCAGGCCGACGGCGCCTATGAGAGCGCGACCAAGGCGGCAATCGACTGGCGGAAATTCGATTCCGGCGCCGACGTGATCGCCGCCATCGCTTCCGGTTCGGTCGACATCGGTTATGTCGGCTCGAGCCCGCTGGCGGCGGCGGCGAGCCGCGAGCTTCCAATCCAGACAATCTTCATTGTCGGGCTGATCGGCGAATCCGAGGCCCTTGTCGCCCGCAACGGCGCCGGCATCGAGAAAACTGCCGACCTTGCCGGCAAGAAGGTGGCGGTGCCCTTCGTTTCGACGACGCATTACAGCCTGCTTGCCGCGCTGAAGCATGAGGGTGTCGACCCGAAGTCGGTCGACATTCTCAATCTGCGGCCACCGGAGATCGCGGCGGCATGGGCGCGCGGCGACATCGACGCCGCCTATGTCTGGGATCCGGCACTCGGCCAGATCAAGACGACTGGCAAGGTCGTGCTGGATTCCTCGCAGGTCGCCGTCTGGGGCGCGCCAACCTTCGACGCCTGGATCGTGCGCACCGACTTCGCCGAAAGGAACCCGGAAGCGGTGCGCGACTTCGTCAAAGTAACGGGCGCTGCCTATGCCGACTTCCTGGCCAAGCCGGTGTCCTCGCCGCAAGCGGCCAAGATCGCCAGGATCACCGGGGCCAAGCTCGAAGACGTGCCGCAACTGCTGAGGGGCTATGTCTTCCCGACGCTCGAGGAGCAAGCCTCGGACAAGTTCCTCGGTGGCGGCACTGTCAAGGCGGTCGAGGCGACATCGGCCTTCCTCAAGGAGCAGGGCAAGATCGACGCCGTGTTGCCGGATTATTCGAAATACGTGTCGTCGAAATATGTCGGCGAGGCGCTGGCCTCGAATTAGCGGCGGCTCAATACCGCGCGTCCTCCCTTCCCTGACGCGCGCGTTGCCTGCCCCGGAGCCGCTGACGAGGAACGGCTTCGGGGCAGGCAGGTTCACAATATCGGCGACCCCACATGACGCATCTCGTGCTCGACCAAGTCTCGATTCACTATGACGGCCAGCCGGCGCCGGCCGTCGAACGCGTGTCGATTGACATCGCCAAGGACGACTTCGTTGTCCTGGTCGGCCGCTCCGGCTGCGGCAAGACCTCGTTGCTCAACGTCGCCGCGGGCCTGGTCGAGCCTGTGCGCGGACGCGCCACGATTGGTGGCAGGCCGATCACGGCCCCAGGTTCGGACCGCGCCGTCGTGTTCCAGAACGACGCGCTGTTTCCGTGGCTGACCGCGCGGGAAAATGTCGCCTTTGCTCTCAGGCTGCGCGGTGTCAGGGCCGCCGAACGGGCGCGGACCGCCGACGACCTTCTGGCGCTGGTGAAGCTCGACGGCGCCGGCGACAAGCGCATATGGGAGCTTTCCAGCGGCATGCGCCAGCGCGTCGGCCTGGCCAGGGCGCTGGCAGCCGCGCCGCAATTCCTGCTGCTCGACGAACCGCTGGGCGCACTCGATGCGCTGACACGCGAACGCATGCAGACAACGCTGCTCGATCTGTGGACGGCAAGCCAGGTTGGCGTGCTGATGGTCACGCACGGCATCGACGAAGCGCTGGTTCTCGCCACCCGCATCATTGTGCTCGCTCCGGGGCCGGGGCGGGTGGTGCGGAGTTTCGAGGCCGGTTTCAGCCGGCGCTATGCAGCCGGCGAGGCCATTCGCAGCATCAAGGCCGATCCCGCCTTCGCCGCGGCGCGCGGCGAGCTGACCGACGCGATCTTCGAAGGGGAGGCAGCATGACCGTTACCTCCTATACCGAGCGGCCGCGGCGCTCCAAGGTCGACGACGGAGCCGACGCGCTGTCAGTGCCATGGTCGCGGCCGCGGCCGAGACGCAGCCGCGTTTCGGCCCGTGTGGTTAGCGCGATCACCATTCTGATGGTGCTGGCAGTGTGGACAGTATCGGCCCGCCTGCAATTGATGTCGCCGGTTTTCCTGCCGTCGCCTGTGGCAGTCTGGAACAAATTTGTCGTCGTCGCCGGTGACGGCTTTGTCGACGCGACGCTGCTCCAGCATATCGCCGCCAGCCTGTGGCGGGTGTTTGCAGCGCTGATCGCGGCCGTTTTCGTCGGCGTTCCCATCGGGCTGGCTATCGGCATCAGCACTACAGGGCGCGGCATCTTCGATCCGCTGCTCGAATTCCTGCGGCCGATCCCGCCGCTCGCCTATCTGCCGCTGATCATTATCTGGTTCGGCATTGGCGAGCCGTCCAAGATCCTGGTGATTGCCATTGCCATGCTGGCACCGGTTGCGCTGTCGACGGCATCGGGTGTTCGCGGCGTCTCGCAGGAACGCATCAATGCAGCGCGCTCGCTTGGCGCCACGCAGCGCCAAGTGATCGGGCACGTTATCCTGCCCAGCGCGCTGCCCTCGATCCTGACCGGTCTGCGTATCGCGCTTGGCGCCGGCTGGTCGACGCTGGTTGCCGCCGAGCTGGTGGCGGCGACGCGCGGGCTCGGATTCATGATCCAGTCCGCTGCCCAGTTCCTCGTCACCGACGTGGTGGTGATGGGCATACTGGTGATCGCGGCCATTGCCTTCGTGCTCGAATTCATCATCCGCAGGATCGAGCGGGTGCTCGTCCCGTGGGCGGGGCGAGAGTGACGGACAATGCGCCATTCCATCACTGTATTGTTTGTGCATTTCGGCCATTGGCTCCGCCTGATCAAAGACGGGGACAAACAGCCGCCTGACGGCGAACGCAAAACGCCGACGCCCGTGCAGCTGGACGCGGAGCGCAACCGCCTGCCGCCGCGCGACGAAAGTTTCTACTGGGGCTGGCAATACTGGTCGCGGTGACCGACCGCCACGGGTCCGCTGTGCGCTGCTCTGGCGGGAGCCTGAGCATGGACGCCCGTTCAAATGCGCGAGCGGTTTGCCCAGGCCAGGCCGCCCAAGCCGACCAGCACCGTCACGATGCCGACATAGAGCCATTGCGACTGGCCGGTCATGAGGCTGCCGCGGATGAAGCCGATGCCTTGCAACGTCCACAGCATGCCGATGGCGAGCACAATCAAGGCCAGCAGATTTTTGATCAATCTCATTGCTGAAACTCCTTTCCAAGTCGATCATCAGCCCGGCTCCGGCCGGAATGGAACAGCGAAAAGAAGCCGCTCGACTACACCAACTTCTACTTAGATGCTAACCTCCGATCTTGCGCAAGACACGCGGAGATCGGTGCAAAGATCATCAAGGAAGCTGTGCCGCTCTGCGGAAAGTCTCTGACAAATTGTTTCGCGCCGACTCCAAACGTGTAACATTGCCATGGAACCGACAGATCATTGCCGCATTTGCTGCCTCATTCGTCCCTAACCGCTGCGGGTCTGTCAACGGAGCCAGTCCCCAACACATGAACAAAAGCAACCAGACCGCGCTTGTCGCGGTCACGATCGCGGCTGGCCTGATGGTCGGCGCGTCCAGTGCCAGCGCCGCCGCCCAATGCGGCCGTGCCTCCTGGTACTCATTGCACTCCCGAACCGCTTCCGGCGAGCGCATGAACCCGTCGGCGCTGACCGCAGCGCATCGCAGCCTGCCGTTCGGCACCAAGCTGAAGGTGACCAACCGCAACAATGGCCGCAGCGTCGTCGTGCGCATCAACGACCGCGGCCCGTTTATCAGGGGCCGGATGCTCGATCTGTCAAAGGGCGCAGCCAGTCAGCTCGGCTTCATCAGCTCGGGCCACACCGCTGTCTGCATGGCACGCGTCTAACGGTCGCGACGGCGGACGCCGCCTCCGACGGTTGTACCGATGACCGTGCCCTCCGCTACTCCTTCGCAGGTGCACATTGAGCCGGCTGTTGCCGTTCCAGGCGGATTCTCAACGCCTTGGACGAAAGAACGAGCATAAATCACGCAAGTTGACGTATTGCATCGCAGCAGATTGTTGCTAACTTCCCCGCAAGGCATTTCAAGGCTCGGCGCTGCTCGTCGGCCCTTCGATCGCAGTCGGCAGCGGGGTTCTCGATGTTCTACCAGCTCTACGAACTGAACCACGCCGCCTTGCAGCCGGCGCGCCTCTATGCCGATGCGGTGCGCCTGTTCTACTCCAATCCGCTCAATCCGGTCTCACACACCTCCTGGGGCCGCTCGGTTGCGGCAACGGCCGAACTGTTCGAGCGCACGACGCGCCGCTACGGCAAGCCGCAATTCGGCCTGACCAAGACCGTCGTCGACTGGAAAAACGTCGAGGTCAGCGAACGCACCGTCTGGTCGCGGCCATTCTGCAACCTGGTTCGTTTCGAGCGCGCAGTTCCGGCCGGGCGCCGGCCGGATCCGAAGCTGTTGATTGTCGCGCCGATGTCGGGCCACTACGCGACGCTGCTGCGCGGCACGGTGGAGGCGATGCTGCCCTATGCCGACGTGCATATCACCGACTGGGTCGACGCCCGCATGGTGCCGCTGGCCGACGGCAGCTTCGATCTTGACGACTATATCGACTACATCGTCGACATGCTGCATGCGCTGGGCCCCGACACCCACGTGATGGCGGTGTGCCAGCCTTCGGTTCCGGTGCTGGCGGCGGTGGCACTGATGGAAGCCAAGGGTGATCCGTTCGTGCCCTCGACGATGACACTGATGGGCGGCCCGATCGACACGCGCCGCAGCCCGACGGCGGTCAATCTCCTGGCCCAGGAAAAGGGCATCGACTGGTTCCGCGACAACGTCATCATGCGCGCGCCCTGGCCGGTGCCGGGCTTCGGCCGCGAGGTCTATCCCGGCTTCCTGCAGCTTTCGGGGTTCATGAGCATGAACCTCGACCGCCACATCATCGCCCACAAGGACTTCTTCATGCACCTGGTGAAGCATGACGGCGACAATGCCGAGAAGCACCGCGAGTTCTACGACGAATATCTGGCGGTGATGGATCTGACGGCGGAATTCTACCTGCAGACCGTCGACACCGTGTTTGTCCGCCAGGCCTTGCCCAAGGGCACGATGACGCATCGCGGCGTGGCGGTCGACCCCTCGGCGATCCGCAATGTCGCCCTGTTCACGGTCGAGGGCGAGAACGACGACATCTCCGGCCTCGGCCAGACCAAGGCCGCGCACGATCTTTGCATCAACATCCCGACCGACAGGCACGCCCATTACATGCAGCCGGCGGTCGGCCATTATGGTGTGTTCAACGGCTCGCGCTTCCGCTCCGAAATCGTACCGCGCATCGTCGATTTCATTACCAGCTACGGCCGTCAGAACCGTGTTGCGGTGAAGCCCAAGCTGGTCAGGACCGGCAAGAAATAGGCGACCAGTGATGATGCCCGTCAATCCGCATCAGGTCGCTCAATGCCAAAAACGTCGCTTGGCGGGGCCGTGCGGCCGGTCGACCTGTTGCACAATAGTCGCGTTGGCGCCACGCGGGTAACCATGCCGCAAAAATCAATCCATCCTCATAATTGACACGGACTGTAAATACCCCTTAACGTTTCGTTAACAACAAGGGACAAGCGGGGACAATGATTTCCTCACCAATGGCGAGAACGCTGCGCCTGTGCGCGCTGGCTGGACTTACTGTGGCGGCAGGTTGGGCCGGTTCGGCCTCGGCAGCCAGCCCGATGATAACGGGCGGCCCGACCTCGCAGCCGATCGGCCATTATGATTTCTGCAAGAGCTACGCGTCCGAATGCTCGATCCGCCCGAAGGATCTGTCGCCCGCCAGCCTGACCGGCTCGCTGTGGCGCAAGCTGCTCAGCGTCACGGCAAAGGTCAACGCCGCCGTCAAGCCGGAGAGCGACTTCGACATCTACGGCAAGGATGAGGTCTGGGCCTATCCCGACAAGGGCGTCGGCGATTGCGAGGACTATGTCCTGGAAAAGCGCCGTGAGCTGAACCGGCTGGGCGTCTCGTTTTCCGACCTGCTGATGACCGTCGTCCGCAAGCCGGATGGCGAAGGCCACGCCGTACTGACGGTGCGTACCGACAAGGGCGATTACATCCTCGACAATCTGACCGACCAGGTCCGTTCCTGGGACCAGACCGGCTATCGTTTCCTCAAGCGGCAGGCGGTCGACAATACCGGCCGCTGGGTCTCCATCCGCGGCGGCCAGCAGGTGCTGGTCGGCTCGGTCCAGTAACAAAGCAGCTCATTTCGGCCGTGCCAGTGCGGCGCGGAGCGACGCAATGATGCGGCGAAGCTCGGCTTCGTCGAGCTTTTCGATGTTGTCGGCCAGGAGATTGGCAAGCTCGGTCGCCGCCGGGCTAAGGCCCGACGTGTCGAGCTTGACACGCGGATGCGATGTTTCGGCCAGCCGCGCCAGTTCCTCGGCGTCGTCCCAAATGATGTTGAAATAGCCGATGATCTTCTGGATCAGCGTCCAGCTCGGCGCACCGCGGCGGCCGTGTTCCAGCGCCGAGAGATAGGCTGCGCTGACGCCGATCGCCTTGGCCATGTCCTTCTGGCTGACGCCGCGCTCGTTTCGCAGCACGCGAAGCTTTTCGCCGAACGGGGTCACAAGCGCACCTTCATGGGTGCATCCTCATAGGTGCGTCCCTCATGGGCGCGCCCGCCGCAAGCGGACATAGAGCGCACCCGAGCCGCCATGTTTGCGGGCTGCATGGTCGTGGCTGGAGACGAGGGGCCGGAACGCGGGTGTCGACAGCCACGACGGCACGGCGCGCCGCAAGACGCCATCACCGCCCGAGGAAGAGCCCTTGCCGGTGATCACCAGGACGTAGCGGATGCCGCCGGCATGCGCCCGGCGCAGAAAGGAAAACAGCAGCGAATAGGCTTCATCCTGGGTCAGGCCATGCAGGTCGACGCGGCCCTCGATCGGCAGCCGACCCTTCGACAGCTTGTCCAGCATCGGTTCGTCGAGTGCGTGGGAGACATGCTGCGCCTTCGGCTTGGCGGCCGTCGCAGGATTGCCCGCGAGCTGTGCCGGCGGCGGCGTCTGCCTGGTCTCGTCGATCTCCGGCCCGACGTCTGGAATTTCGACGGCGATTTTGCCCTTCAGCGGCTTTGCCGTGCGCGCCACCAGGTTCCACAGCACCCGGTCGTCCTCGCTCAGCCTGTCGATGCGGCGGGTCATCGGCCTGCTCCTGCAACCAGCGACCGGGGGATCAGCGCATAAAAATCTGCGGCGTTGCGGACAACGCCGGCGATCTCGCCGGCCGCATCGCCCGACCCGGCAAACAGATCGCCGCGGGCCGGCCCGGTGATCGCCGAGCCGGTGTCCTGCGCGATCATCAGCCGCCGGAACGGTTTCCCGTCGAAGGCGGTCAGCGACGGCGCGTCGATATGGAAGGGCATGCCGAACGTGTGCAGCAGCCGGTCGACGGCGATCGAGCGGCCGGGTGTCAGCGGCACCTTGGCGGCAGCGATAGGGCCGAGCTCCCGGTCGTCGACGCCCATCTCGCGGAAGAAGATATAGGAGCGGTTGCGCCAAAGCATCTCGTCGACGCGTTCCGGATGCGCCTTGAACCAGGCACGGATCGACTGCATCGTCACCTTCTCCAGCGGGATCTCGCCTTCCTCGCTCAGGATCTTGCCCGGCCCGGTAAAGCGCTGGCCGGATTTGGCGGCATAGGTGATGCGGCGAAGCCTGCCGTCGGTCATGTTGAGCCGTGCCGCGCCCTGCACGTGAATGAAGAAGGCGTCGACCTTGTCGGCGAGCCAGGCGATTTCCAGCCCTTTTCCCGCAAGCGCGCCGCGTTCGATCTCGCCGCGGTCGAAATATTCGACCGGGCCGTTCGGCGTCGCACGAGCGAAGGCGAGATAGGGATCCAGGCCGGAAGGACGATTGCCGTCATCGATGTCGACAAGGTCGGCCGGGCGCGACAGCAACGGCACCAAAAACCGTTGCGTGCGCACCGGCGAGGCTTCGACCTCCGGTTCATAAAAGCCGGTTACCAGGCCAGGACCACCATCTTCGGCATCGATACGGGCCGGAACGAAATGGCGCTCGAAAAAGCTTCGGGCCCGCAACCGATTCGCCGGCGAAACGGTGCGCGCTTCCGCATAGGCGTCGGCAAAGCCGTTGTAATCGACGCCGAGCGCGCCGGAGCGGTAGGGTTTGGTCAGGATATGAAAGGCCGAGCGACGAAAGGCGTCAAAGGCAGGGAGATGGTCGTCCTCGCCCCAGCCCGGCAATTCGCCAAAGGATTTTTCGCTGAAAGCTCCAGAAAGCGACACGACAGCCCCCGCCGCCGTCCAGTTCAGTCTTCTTCTTCGGTGGCGACGAGCTTCCAGTTCGGATCGCGCGAGCGCGTGTCGCGGGCGAAGGTCCAGACGTCCTTGACCTCGGCGACGGTCTCGGGATCGCCGTCGATGACGGCGCCGGCCTTGTCGCGGGTCGCCGAAATCAGCTCGCTGACGATGCGCAGCGTGATGTGCGCCTCGCTGCCCTTCATCTCGGCCGAAACAATGTCGGCCTTGTCGATGCCGACGAAGGAGGACTGGATCTTTTCGGCTTTCGCCTCACGGTCGCCGATGGCCGCGACGAAGCCGTCATAGACCTCGCGCGACAAAAGGTTCTTCAAGGTTTTGCGGTCGCCATCGGCGTAGGCCATGACGATCATCTCATAGGCCATCTTGGCGCCGTCGACGAAGGTCTTCGGATCGAAGGTCGGATCATTGTCCTTGATCGCCCGCAGGCCCCGGTTGAGATCGGTGTCGGGCTTGGCAAAGGCATCGATCGCCACATAGGCGTCGGCCGACGGCTCTCCCGCCAGCCGCTTGCGCGGCAGCGAAACCACGTTCTCGGGTTTCTGGGCGGCATCCTTGTCGTTTTTGCGCGCTGCCGTATATGGATCGAAGGGCGGGCGCTCATTGCCCGTGCGTCGGCCAAGCACGTTGCGCAGCTGGAAAAAGATCACCACCGCCGCAATCAGAAAGAAAATCGTGCCGAAGTCGAAGAAGCCCATATCTTGCGCCAATCAATCCCTGCTTTGGCCGGACCAGCGGCCAAGCAAGGGCCGCGATCACATAGCGTTCAGTATCCAAAGCATATAGAACGCATGGCGCAATCATTCAAATCAAAGGCAGCCATACCTATCTAACAGCTCTGGTGCCAGCGGCGATTGCTCGCCGGCCGGCAAAACATCGAAAACGATCGGTCAAGATTTGCGTATCCCGCTGCTTCCCCTGTTCATTCTCGCGCTTCCGCTGCTGGAGATAGCCGGTTTCGTCATTGTCGGCCGCCAGGTCGGCGCGCTGGCGACAGTTGGCTTGGTGCTGGCCTCGAGTGTCGCCGGCGCCCTGCTGCTGCGGCACCAGGGCTTTGGCGTCATGGCCAGGGTCCGTGCCGAAATGGATGCCGGGCGTGACCCGAGCGGCCAGCTTGCGCATGGCGCCATGATCGTGCTGGCAGCGATCCTTTTGATCATCCCCGGCTTCATCTCGGATATTTTCGGCATTCTGCTGTTCCTGCCGCCAGTGCGCGATCTTGCCTGGCGGATGCTGAAAGGCCGCATCGTGCTGGCAACCGATTTCAGCGGTGGTTTGCGGGCAAGGCAACGCGGCAAGACCATCGATCTCGACGACGGCGACTATTCGCGCGCCGACGATCATACGCGCGGACCGGATTCTCCCTGGCGCCGCCTCAAGGACGAGTAGCCGCAAGGCAACCGGCGTCTTTTGCAAACTTGTCTTGTCGTGCCGGCCATGATAGCGAACGCCCGAATTTCAATCCGGTCAGCAACGCTGCCCAGGCAAAAGGACCACAGCTTATGGCCAGCAACGACGACGCGCCGACCGGCGCAGCCAACGGTAATGGAAATGCGGCGCAGCCTTCGCTCAACGTGCTCGCGCAATATGTGAAGGACCTGTCCTTTGAAAGCCCCGGCGCCCCGAACTCGTTGCGCGGCCGCGACAAGGCTCCGGGCATCGCCATCAATGTCAACGTCAACGCCAACCCGCTTTCGGACAAGCAGTTCGACGTCAATTTGACGCTGAACGCAAAAGCGTCGTTCGACCAGGAAGTGCTGTTCAACGTCGAGCTGGTCTATGGCGGCGTCTTCTCCATCAGCGGCTTCCCGCAGGAGCACATGCTGCCGATCCTGTTCATCGAATGCCCGCGGCTGCTGTTCCCGTTCGCCCGGCAGATCATTGCCGAGGCAACACGCAATGGCGGCTTCCCGCCGCTGATGCTCGACCCGATCGATTTCGCGCAGATGTTCCAGCAGAAGCTGGCCGAGGACCAGGCTGCCGCCGTCAAGGTGAGCTGAAGCTGGCGTCACTCCGTCGTTGAAAAGCCCGGCCTCGCGCCGGGTTTTTTGTTTGAGACGCCGGCGGGACAGGCTGTGCTCTCATCGGGACGGAACGCCGGTGACTCCTCTTCAGTGGCAAATCGCGAAGCTTGGCGACTTTCCACCGAACGGGACTATCGACGTTAGCTGCCGATCGGCAATAACTATGCCGCGGAACTCGCTTCCGGGGCGACGCGTAGCCAGAGCGCCTTTTCGCCCAATGTGCCAACCATGCCTGCGTGTGCTGCGCGCTCGGCGTCGGTCAGGCGCGACGGCAAGGCGATCGGCCGCACACCGATCGAAATATCGATGTCGTCGACATTCTGTCGTCCGCCCGCCGGCGCCATGATGCTGTCGAGGATGAGGCTGGCCTGCTTGCCGCCGATAAGCTCGATATAGACCTCGGCCAGCAATTCCGAATCGAGTAGCGCGCCGTGCTTGGTGCGACGGCCATTGTCGATGCCATAGCGGCGGCAGAGCGCGTCGAGCGAATTGGGGCCCATCGGATGCTTGCGGCGCGCCAGCGCCAGCGTGTCGACGATCCGTCCCGGATCGATGGCCGGATGGCCAAGCCGGCCGAATTCGAGATTGAGGAAGCCGATGTCGAAGCCGGCATTGTGCGCGACAAGCTTGGCGCCGTCGATGAAGGCCAGAAACTCCTCGGCGATCTCCATGAAAGTCGGCTTGCCCTGAAGATCGGCGGCGCTGATGCCGTGCACGGCCTGCGCCTCGTGATGGATCTGGCGACCTTGCGGGTTGATATATTTGTGGAAGGTTCGGCCGGTCGGGAAGCGGTTGACCAACTCGACGCCGCCAAGCTCGATGACGCGGTCCTCGCGCGTGTCGAGGCCGGTGGTTTCCGTATCGAAGATGATCTCACGCATCGAATCAGTCCACTGGTTCCGGCATCATTCTAGCCGAATCACACCCGGAACAAAATGGCAACAAGTAATTGCGAGCTGCAAGCCTATTAACCAGGCCTGGCTGCCTTATCCACGACTAGTTCGGCAATGATGGCCTTGACGGCCGCGCGAGCGGCGTCAAAGCCTTGACCGGTGTCGATGACGAAGTCGGCGCGACGGCGCTTTTCGGCGTCAGGAACCTGCCTGGCCAGAATCGACGCCAGTTTCTCCTCGTTCATGCCCGGCCGCGCCAGCACGCGGGCCTGCTGGATCTCGGGCGGCGCGGTGACGACCACGACCTTGTCGACGCGGTTCCGGCCGCCGGTCTCGAACAGCAGCGGTATATCGAGCACGGCAAGCGGCGCGCCGGCGGCACGATTTTCAGCCAGGAACGCATCGGCATCGGCACGGACCAGCGGATGGATGATAGCTTCCAGCCGTTTCAGGGCGGCGCCGTCGCCGAGCACCCGCTCCGCCAGCTTTGTGCGATCGACCGCACCGGATCGGGTAGTCCCGGGAAAGGCCGCCTCGACCAAGGGCGCGGCCTTGCCGGCATAAAGCCGATGCACCGCCTCGTCGGAATCATGGACCGGCACGCCGGCTTCGGCAAACATCTTGGCCGTGGTCGACTTGCCCATGCCGATCGATCCGGTGAGGCCGAGCACGATCATTTTATCGCGCCGATATCGGCAATGATCATTTGCCGCAGTTCGGCTGTGACTTCTGGCCTGATGCCGAACCAGCGCTCGAAGCCGGGCACCGCCTGGTGCAGCAGCATGCCGAGCCCGTCGACGGTTCTCAGGCCGCGCGCCTTGGCCGCGGCAAGCAGCGGCGTCTCCAGCGGCACGTAGACGATGTCGGTGACGATGGCGCGGTCCGGCAGTCTGTCCGGATCGGCGGACAGGCCTTCATTGCCATGCATGCCGAGGGCTGTCGTGTTGACCAGCAGGCCGGCATCCCCAAGCAATTCGCCGGTCTCCGCCAAGCCGTGGGCGGAGACGCCTGCACCGAAGCGGTCGCGCAGCTCCTGCGCCCTCGCAAGCGTTCGGTTGACGATGCGGATGTCGCTGACGCCGCGTTGCTTCAGCGCATGAATAACCGCGCGAGCGGCGCCGCCGGCGCCGAGCACCACGGCGGGGCCGTTGGCCGCCGCCCAGCCCGGTGCATACTCGTCCAGATTGGCGGCAAAGCCATGCGCATCGGTATTGCCGCCGCACAATTCGCCATCCTCGAACCACAGTGTATTGACCGCACCGATCTGTTCGGCCGCGTCGTCGCGGCGCGCCACCAGTGCGAAGGCGGCTTCCTTGTGCGGGATGGTGACGTTGCCGCCGCGATAACCTTGTGCCTGCAGCGTCTGCAGGAATTCGGCAAACGCTTCTGGTGCAACGTCGATGGCCTCGTAGACGCCGTCGATGCCGTATTTCGCCAGCCAGTAGGCGTGGATCTTCGGGGATCTGGAATGCGCGATCGGGTGGCCGGTGACGAAGGCTTTTTTCGAGGCCTCAGCCATCGATCGCCCCGAGCTCGCGCAGCTTGGCCAGCACCGGCAAAAGCGGCAGGCCGACAATGGTAAAATAGTCGCCTTCGATTTTTTCGAACAGCTGGATGCCTTCACCTTCGATCTGGTAGGCGCCGACGCTGGACAACGCCTTGGCGCCGACGCGCGCCAGATGGCGGCCGATGAAGGCCGGATCGAGCTTGCGCATGGTCAGGCTGGCGATGCCGACATGCCGCCACGGGACCTGGCCGTCACGGGCGAGCACGACGGCGCTGTTGAGGTGATGCGTCTTGCCGGACAGCGCCAGCAGATGACGGCGCGCCCCTTCCATGTCGGCCGGCTTGTGGAACAGCTCGTCGCCGAGCGACAGCGTCTGGTCGCAGCCGAGCACCAGGGCGCCGGGCTTGCGCTCACTGACGTCGGTGGCCTTAGCTTCGGCGAGCACCAGGGCGACGTCCTCCGGCGACACGCCGCTATTCTGCAGCGGCGCCTCGAGCGCGCGCTCATCGACAGAAGCCGGAACCGCTTCGACAGTGACGCCGGCATTGACGAGCAGCGCCTTGCGGAACGGGCTGCCCGAGGCAAGGATGATTTTTTCGGCCATTTTTTTCGCCCGTTTCCTAGCGCTCACTAGGGTGTGTCAAGATTCAGGTCAGGCCGAGCCGAAAATGGTGGCTTCCGAGAACCGGAGCGGAGCGTACTTTTCGTACGTGAGCACCGGAAGCGCAGGAAGCCGCCGTTTGCAGGCCGGCATCACCTGAATATCAACACGCCCTAGCGCGTCTTGCCGCGCAGGGCAACGATCGCCGCCGCCGTCTCCTCGATCGAACGGCGGCTGACGTCGATCATCGGCCAGCCATGCCGCGTGCATATCTGGCGGGCATAGGTGAGCTCTTCGGCGATCGCGGCGCGGTCGACATAATCGGTCGGCTCATAGGCGCTGGTGCCGAGAATGCGGTTCTGCCGGACTTGTGAGATGCGTTCGGCGGTGGCGACCAGGCCGACGATCAGCGGCCTCCTGGCATTGACCAGGCTTTCGGGCACCGGCACGCCGAGCACGATCGGAATGTTGGCGGTCTTGATGCCGCGATTGGCGAGATAGATGCTGGTCGGCGTCTTCGAAGTGCGGGAGATGCCGACAAGCACGATATCGGCATCGTCCATATTGGCCGGCAGCTGGCCGTCATCATGCTCCATGGTGAAATTGAGCGCGTCGATGCGGCGAAAATATTCAGCGTCCAGCACATGCTGGGCGCCGACGCGGCGGCCGGCCGGCGTGCCGAGATAGGACTGGAACACCGTCAGCACCGGCTCCAGCACCGAGACGCAAGGTAGGCCCATCGCCGCGCAGCGTTCGTCGATGCCACGGGCAAGCTTCTGGTCGACCACCGTGTAGAGGATGATGCCCGGCTCCTCCTCGATGTCCTCGAACACCTTCGTCACCTGCTTTTCGGTGCGGATGAGCGGGTAGATATGTTCGATGGCGCGCGCATCCTTGTATTGCGCGGAAGCCGCGCGGCCGGCTGCCAGCAGCGTTTCGCCGGTGGCGTCGGAAATCAGGTGAAGGTGAAAGAAGCTCTGCGGTTTGTTCACAGGATACATTCCAGGCTGTGGGCCGATGTGGATAAGCCGGGCGGAAAACTCGGCCACCGCGAAGCGACTGTATCAGATGCCGGTTTGTCCACAATTCGATGTGCTGTCGGCTTCTCCAGGCGGTTGGGGACAAGTCCGGGGACGGAGCTTTTTGCCTTCGCTTCGTCCACAGCGGCAATTTCCCCGGCCTGGCGGCAACGCATTGACTCCAGTCGTAAATTCCCGACTTTCCCCAAAGTCCTGCAATCCCGTTGGAGAAGCGCGCGACAATATGCTGGCTGGTCTTTTCCAAGGCAAAGCGGGACAGGAGACAACCACCACAACCAACAGACTCTTAGAATCATAAGATTCCTAAAAATAGAATATTTAATTATAGAGAAGCCTGGAAAGGCGAGCGCTCAATGCCTCAAGACCGGATCGTGCTGGACGTGTTGAGAGGCAAGGCGGCGTTTCCGCCACCGGTCTGGATGATGCGCCAGGCCGGACGCTATCTGCCGGAATACCGGGAGACGAGGAGACGGGCCGGATCATTCCTCGATCTTTGCTACGACCCGGATCTCGCTGTCGAAGTGACGCTGCAGCCGATCGAACGCTTCGGCTTCGATGCATCGATCCTGTTTTCCGACATCCTTGTCGTGCCGCATGCGCTTGGCCGCGACGTGCGCTTCGAGGAAGGACGCGGCCCGCTGCTGACGCCGATCACGGCTGTGGAAATTGCGGCTCTCGACGGCGAAGCGTTTCACGTGAATCTCGAGCCGGTCTACGAGACGGTGCGGCGGTTGCGCGCCAGACTGCCTGATGAAACGACGCTGATCGGCTTCTGCGGTGCGCCCTGGACGGTGGCGACCTATATGATTGCCGGCCATGGCACGCCCGACCAGTCACCGGCCAGGCTGTTCGCCTATCGCGAGCCGGCGGCCTTTCTTCGGCTGCTGAAGGTGCTCGCCGATCATTCGGCTGCCTATCTGATCCGGCAGATCGAAGCCGGCGCCGACGTGGTGCAGATCTTCGATTCATGGTCCGGCGTGCTCGACGAAGCGTCTTTCGAGTTGTTCTGCGTCGAGCCGGTGGCCGAGATCGTCCGGCAAGTGAAGGCTGTCCATCCCAATGTTCCGATCATCGGCTTTCCCAAGGGTGCCGGAGATCACTATCGAAGCTATCGCCAGAAGACCGGCGTGACCGGGCTAGGCCTCGACTGGACCGTGCCCTTGTCGACGGCGAAGGAATTGCAGCGTGACGGCGCCGTGCAGGGCAATCTCGATCCGCTGCGGCTTGTAGCCGGCGGCAAGGCGCTTGCCGACGGCGTAGCGGCGATCCTGGAGGCGCTGGGCGACGGGCCGCTGATCTTCAACCTCGGCCACGGCATCACGCCGGAGACGCCGCTGGCGCATGTCGAGCAGATGGTCAAACTGGTGCGGGGCGCATCGTGACGATGATGGGCGCAGACAATGCGAACAGCACCAACAGTGGTCGAGGGGCGATGCGCCGCGCGGCAATTGCGATCGCCGTCTTCCTGATGCTGGCCGGGCTGCTGTTTCTCTTCGGCCCCGATGATTTCTATCCCTGGGCGAAGGCGATCCATGTGATTGCCGTCATCTCCTGGATGGCGGGCATGCTCTATCTGCCGCGCCTGCTGGTCTATCATGCCGATGCGGAAAAAGGCTCCGTCCAGTCGGAGACTTTCAAGGTGATGGAGCGCCGCCTGCTGCGCGGCATCATCAATCCGGCAATGGTGATCACCTGGGCATTCGGCCTGTGGCTTGCCTGGAAAGGCTTTGGTTTTCAAGGCGGCTGGCTGCATGCCAAGATCGCCGCGGTGGTTGGCCTGTCGGCCGTGCACGGCTATCTCGCCGGCGCCGTCCGGAAATTTGCCGAAGACCGCAATGAAAAATCGGCAAGGCACTGGCGGATCGTCAATGAGATCCCTACATTGCTGATGATCGTCATCGTCGTCCTGGTTATCGTGAAACCGTTCTGACGTCTTCGGTTGCCCGCAAAAGGCGGCTTGCTCTTTCAACCGACCGACGATAAAAGACGGGTCTTCCTTCCCGTCATGCGCCGCCCATTTATCGCTTCGGCCGCGCCCGGCATTTGTCGCATCCCGCCGATATTTTTCCCAAAGCTTACTCAGAGTCCGTCTAATGATGCAAGAAATGAAACTCACAGAGTTCAAGAACAAGAAACCACCAGAGCTGATCGCTTATGCGGAATCGCTCGAGGTCGAGAACGCCAGCGTCATGCGCAAGCAGGAGCTGATGTTCGCGATCCTGAAGAGACTGGCGACCCAGGATATCGAGATCATCGGCGACGGCGTCGTCGAAGTGCTGCAGGACGGTTTTGGTTTCCTGCGCTCCGCCAATGCCAACTATTTGCCAGGCCCCGACGACATCTATATTTCACCGTCGCAGATCCGACGGTTCTCGCTGAAGACCGGCGATACGGTCGAAGGGCCGATCCGCAGCCCGAAAGAGGGCGAGCGCTATTTTGCGCTGCTCAAGGTCAACACGATCAATTTCGACGACCCGGAAAAAATCCGCCACAAGATCCATTTCGACAATCTGACGCCGCTTTATCCGACCTCACGGCTGAAAATGGAAATGGAGGTTCCGACCTCCAAGGACATTTCGGCGCGCGTCATCGACCTGGTGGCGCCGCTCGGCAAGGGCCAGCGCGCGCTTATCGTGGCGCAGCCGCGCACCGGCAAGACGGTGCTGCTGCAGAACATCGCGCATTCGATCACCACCAACCATCCGGAATGCTATTTGATCGTGCTTCTGATCGACGAGCGGCCGGAGGAAGTCACCGACATGCAGCGCTCGGTGAAGGGCGAGGTCGTCTCCTCGACCTTCGACGAGCCGGCGGTGCGCCACGTCCAGGTTGCCGAAATGGTCATCGAAAAAGCCAAGCGCCTCGTAGAGCACGGCCGTGACGTCGTCATCCTGCTGGATTCGATCACCCGCCTCGGCCGCGCCTACAACACCGTCGTGCCGTCATCCGGCAAGGTGCTGACCGGTGGTGTCGATGCCAACGCGCTGCAGCGGCCGAAGCGCTTCTTCGGTGCTGCCCGCAATATCGAGGAAGGCGGCTCGCTGACCATCATCGCCACGGCGCTGATCGACACCGGCAGCCGCATGGACGAGGTCATCTTCGAAGAGTTCAAGGGCACCGGCAATTCGGAAATCGTGCTCGACCGCAAGGTGGCGGACAAGCGCATCTATCCGGCCATGGACATCCTCAAATCCGGCACCCGCAAGGAGGACCTTCTGGTTCCGCGCCAGGACCTGCAGAAGATCTTCGTGCTGCGCCGCATCCTGGCGCCTATGGGAACGACCGACGCCATCGAGTTCCTCATCGACAAGCTCAAGCAGACCAAGACGAACGCGGATTTCTTCGATTCGATGAATACGTAAGGTTGCGGGCCTTCTCCCCCTTGTGGAGAAGGTGGCCGAGCGAAGCTCGGTCGGATGAGGGGTGCTCCAGCTTGGCAACGACGGCACTCCGTCCAACACCCCTCATCCGTCTCGGCGCTACGCGCCAATCCACCTTCTCCCACAAGGGGAGAAGAGAAAGGGCGCCAGGTCCATCACCGCCGCAATAACCCTTCCAGCTCTTCAGCTTCCATTATCACCGGCAGGCAGACCTGCCCGGTGCACAGCCAGGCGCCGGGCTCGGCCGTTGGCGGCAGGACGCCGCCCGGCAAGGCCGGCAGATTTGTCGCCGCGCCAACAGGCACGACGATGTCCACCCGACGGGGGTCCGGATTTCGATTCGCAACCGGAACAAGCCTTGGATTCTTGGGTCTATCCACGATCACCAGTTTCAGCGGTTCAAGCGCCAAGGCACAGGCATTGACTATACCCGCCTGGCCATAGCCCTGGTGCTCCGCCCGCCCGCCCGCATGCTCTGCGACTGTCCAGGCTTTTACCCAGAGATCGAGATCGCCCGAAAGCGACGACAATCGGACCAGGGCTTCGATGATCTGGCCGGTAGCGGAAGGAATGGCTTCGTCGACATCGCCGCGGATGCGGACCGGCACGTCGGTGCTGTCGGATGCGGTCAGATAGTAACCGGTTTTGTCGGTGTCCTGATGCCAGAGATCGAGTTGCCCAATGAATTTCCTGGCATGGGCGATGTAATCCGGACTGCCGGTCGCCTCGAACAGCGAGATGGCGGCATTGGCGATGGCGGCATAGTCGCTCGACAGAGCCGGAAACAGCTTCTTTGCGCCGAGCATCGAATGCGGCAGGCGGCCGTCACGTCCAGCAGCCGCAATGGCGGCAAAGGCCGCTGCTGCCGCTTCGATCCAGGCGGATCGGCCAAGCGACCGTCCGGCCTCGGCAAGGACTGCGATCATCAAGCCGTTCCAGTCGGTCAGGGCCTTGCCGTCACGCCCGGGCCGAACGCGCTGTTCCCTCGCTGCCAGCAGCCTTTGCTTGAGCGGAACCAGAAGGGCACGATCGACGACGCTCTGCGCCTGTTGAGCATCAGTCTGGCAAATGATCGGCTTGCCTTCCCAGCCATGCGGGCCGGCAAGTGTGAAGTATTTGAAAAACAATGCTGAATCGTCGCCGAGGGCGGCTTCGATTTCATCCGTGCTCCAGGTGTAGAACAACCCCTCCTCGCCCTCGCTATCGGCATCGAGGCTGGCGGCAAAGGCATCGCCCTCGACCCGCATTTCGCGCAACAGCCAGGCAATCGTCTCTTCGATTCGCAGCCGGAACAATTCCCTGCCGGTTGACGCATAGGCCCAATTGCACAAGCGGATGAGCTGGGCATTGTCGTAGAGCATTTTTTCGAAATGCGGGACCAGCCATTCGGCGTCGGTCGAGTAGCGGCTGAGTCCGCCGCCAATATGGTCATAGATGCCGCCGGCCAGCATCTTTTCGAGGCTGAGGAGAACGGCGTCGCGGTGGGATGCGGTGCCGTCGCGTAGCCAGGAGAGCCAGAGGCTCTGCATGAAGGGCGCGTTGGGGAATTTCGGCGCACCGCGCAGACCGCCCAAATCGCGGTCGATCAAGCCGTCAATGCCGTTGGCGAGGTTCGCCAGCATGCCGCGGTCGAGCACGGCCTTGCCATGGCTGCCCGCCAGCCGCGTCTCGACATGCGTAGTCAAGCCGTCGGCACTTTGGTTAACGCTTTCTTTCTTCTCCCGCCAAGCCTTGTCGACCGCCTCCAGCACCTGGACGAAGCCTGGCCGGCCGTAGCGGGCCTCGCGCGGAAAGTAAGTGCCGCCCCAGAACGGTTTGCCGTCCGGCGTCAGGAACATGGTCAGCGGCCAGCCGCCTTGCTCGCCCATTGAGGACAGCGCCGCCATGTAGATCTGGTCGATGTCGGGGCGCTCCTCGCGGTCGACCTTGATATTGACGAAGAGACGGTTCATGACGGCGGCAACGACGTCGTTCTCGAAGCTCTCATGCGCCATGACGTGGCACCAGTGGCACGCGGCGTAGCCGACAGAGAGCAGGATCGGACGCTGCAGCGCCTTTGCTTCGGCCAAAGCGGCGGGCGACCATGGCCGCCAGTGCACCGGATTGCCGCTGTGCTGCTGCAGATAGGGGCTGGCCTCTTCGGCAAGCAGGTTTTGTGCAGGCAATGTCAACGGCGCTACTCGATGGCGGATTGAACAGGCATAGCTAGGGCGCTTCGGCAGAGCGGGCAAATGATTTCAAAAGACTCCATCGTGGCGCTGTCGAGCGGGCGCCTGCCGGCCGGCATTGCCGTGATCCGGATTTCGGGGCCGCAGAGTCGATTCGCTATCGAAACGATTGCCGGATCGACGGTGCCGAACCGCGTGGCCACCTATCGCAAGCTCCGGGCGCCCGACGGATCGGTGCTGGACAGCGGCCTGGTCGTCTTCTTTGCCGGTCCCGACAGTTTTACCGGCGAGGACGTTGCAGAGTTCCATGTGCATGGCGGGCGCGCCGTCGTGGCGAAGATGCTGGAAACCATCGCATCCTTCGACAGCGTCAGGCATGCCGAGCCTGGCGAATTCACCCGCCGCGCCTTTCTCAACGGCAAGCTCGACCTGGTCGAGACCGAGGCGCTGGCCGATCTCATCAACGCCGAAACCGAGGCGCAGCGGCGCTTTGCCGTGCACAACGCCGAAGGCGTGCAGAGCGACCTCTATCTGGGCTGGCGTCGACGGCTGATCCACGCCCGCGCGATGATCGAGGCCGAGATCGACTTTGCCGACGAGGATGACGTGCCGGGCTCGGTCGCCGATACGGTCTGGTCGGATGTCCGGGCGATGATCGAGGAAATAGAGCGCCATGTCGCCGGCTTCCGCGCTGCCGAAATCATTCGCGACGGGTTCGAAGTCGTGATCCTCGGCGCGCCGAATGCCGGCAAGTCCAGCCTGTTCAACGCGCTGGCGCGGCGCGAAGCGGCCATCGTCACCGACGAGCCCGGCACGACCCGCGACCTGCTCGAGGTGGTCCTGGACCTGGAAGGGGTGCGGGTCAGGGTGACCGACACCGCCGGCCTGCGCGAGGCGCCCGGCAAGATCGAGGCGATCGGCATCGAGAAGGCCAGGACCAAGGCGCACAGTGCGGATCTGCTGTTGCTGCTGGAGGATATGGCGGAGCCAGTCGCGATCGGTGCGCTGCCGGGCGACATGCCGGCGCTGAGGGTCGGAACAAAAATTGACCTGTTGGGGGGCAAGTCACCCTCGCCCGCCTCGCACTATGATTTCGCTATCTCGACGCTGGACGGCACCGGTCTGGCCGAATTGCTGGCGGAGATCGGCCATCGCGCCGCGGCGCAGATCGGCCAGGCCGGCGATATCCTGCCGTCTCGGCTGCGGCACGTCGAGCTGCTCAACGAGACGAAACGCTTTCTGGTCGCGGCTGTCACGGGGGGCGAGCGCGGCCAGGAACTGCGGGCCGAGGAACTGCGCCTGGCGGCGGATCGGCTCGGACGAATCGTCGGGGCGGTCGATGCCGAGGACATGCTCGATGTGATTTTTTCGCAGTTCTGTATTGGGAAATGACTCACGTGAAACATTTGGGAAGCAGCACACCGGCGGTGATTCACGTGAAACACGGCGCAGGAGTAGGGGTGGGTACTGTTTCACGTGAAACGATCCCGCTCGTGCGTCTCCCCTTCTGTGGGAGAAGGTGGCCGAGGCTCGGTCGGATGAGGGGCGCTCCAGCTTGGCCCTCACGGCACTCCGTCCAACACCCCTCAACCGTCTTGGCGCTGCGCGCCAATCCACCTTCTCCCACAAGGGGAGAAGGAGAGGACAGCGCCCTCTGTCCTTGACAGCGCGTGCCTCCGGGGACATGTGTCGGTCCACTTGAATTCGGGATTCTGAAATGACCAATCACTATGATGTGGTCGTGGTGGGCGGCGGTCATGCTGGGTGCGAGGCGGCCAGCGCCGCTGCGCGGGCTGGCGCCAGGACCGCGCTGGTGACGCTGCGCTTCGACACGATCGGCGTGATGTCCTGCAATCCGGCGATCGGCGGCCTCGGCAAGGGCCATCTGGTTCGTGAGATCGATGCCATGGACGGGCTGATGGGGCGCGTCGCCGATGCGGCCGGCATCCAGTTCCGCCTGCTCAACCGCCGCAAAGGGCCGGCGGTGCGTGGTCCGCGAACGCAGGCCGACCGGAAACTCTATCGGCTCGCCATGCAAGCGGCGATTCGCCAGCAGGCCGGCCTCGATGTCGTCGAGGGCGAGGTGCTGGATTTCGAAATCAACGACGGATGCATCGCGGCGGTGCTGCTGGCGGACGGAAGCAGGTTCGCCTGCGGCGCCGTGGTGCTGACGACCGGCACTTTCTTGCGCGGGCTGATCCATATTGGCGAGAAGAAGATCGTCGCCGGCCGCATGAACGAACAGGCGAGCATCGGCCTGTCGGCGACGATGAGCCGCGCCGGCTTCAAACTTGGGCGGCTGAAGACCGGCACGCCGCCGCGGCTGGATGGCAGGACAATCGATTGGGCGTCACTGGAGAGCCAGGCGGCGGACGAAGATCCCGTGCCGTTCTCGCTGCTCACCGAGCGCATCGAAAACCCGCAGATCCATTGCGGCATCACCCGCACGACTAATGCCACGCATGAGCTGATTCGCGCCAATCTCGGCCGCTCGGCCATGTATTCGGGGTCAATCGAAGGCGTCGGGCCGCGCTACTGCCCGTCGATCGAAGACAAGATCGTCAAGTTCGGCGACCGCGAAGGCCACCAGATCTTTCTGGAGCCGGAAGGGCTGGACGACGACACGGTATACCCGAACGGCATCTCGACCTCGCTGCCGGAAGACGTGCAGCTCGACATGCTGATGACCATTCCGGGGCTGGAGCGGGCAACCATGCTGCAGCCGGGCTATGCCATCGAGTATGACCATGTCGACCCGCGCGAGCTCAAGCCAACGCTGGAGACCAGGCGGATCGCCGGGCTTTTCCTCGCCGGCCAGATCAACGGCACAACGGGCTACGAGGAAGCCGGCGCGCAAGGGCTGCTTGCCGGCTTGAATGCAGCGCGCAAGGCGTCGGCGAGCGACGAAATCGTGCTGAGCCGCACCCAAGCCTATATCGGCGTGATGGTCGACGATCTGACCAGCCGCGGCATCGCCGAACCGTACCGCATGTTCACCTCGCGGGCCGAGTTCCGGCTGTCGCTGCGAGCCGACAACGCCGATGAGCGGCTGACGCCGCTGGCGATAAGGCTGGGGATCGCCTCGCCGGGGCGGATGCAGCGGTTCAACAATGTCGTGCAAGGCCTTGAGAAGGCGCGACAGCTCGCCCTCGGCACCACCATGACACCCAATGAGGCGGCGCGCCATGGGCTCGAGATCAACCGGGACGGCGTCCGTCGCTCGGCCTATGAGTTGCTGGCCTATCCCGGCGTCGACATCGCCTGGCTGGCGCGCATCGAGCCGGCTTTCGCGGCGATCGACAGCAAAACGGCCGAACGTCTTGAAACGGAAGCCAAATATTCTGTCTATCTCGACCGCCAGCAGGCCGATGTTTCGCAGATCAGGCATGAGGAGAGCCGGCTTATTCCGGAGTCGCTCGACTTTGCTTCAGTTCCCGGCCTGTCGAACGAGTTGAAGCAGAAGATGCTGGCACGCCAGCCGCGCTCCATTGCCGATGCGCAACGCATGGAAGGCATGACGCCGGCGGCGCTGGCGATTATTGTCGCGCATGTGCGCAATGCCGAGGCGGCCGCGCGAAAGCAGGTCGCGTGAGCGCTGCGTCCTGGGCGAGCCTGCAAGCGGCAGCGGGCCCGGTTTCACGTGAAACATTCGATCGTCTGGTCGAGTTCGAGGCCGTCTTCCAGAAATGGAACCGCCGGATCAATCTCGTCGCGCAATCGACGCAGGACGATGTCTGGCGCCGCCACATCCTCGACAGCGCGCAGCTGGCGCGAATCAAACCAGACGCGAAGCGCTGGGTCGATCTCGGCTCGGGCGGCGGGTTTCCCGGCCTCGTGCTGGCGTTTTTGCTTGCCGAGCGGGAAGGCGCCGGTATCGACCTGGTTGAAAGCAACCGCAAAAAAGCATCGTTCCTGCAAGCAGTCGTCGGACAGTTCAGCCTGCCCGCCAAGGTCATCGCGCGCCGCATCGACGACAGCTATCTCCTTGTTCCTGCACCGCAAATCGTCACAGCCAGGGCACTCGCCTCGCTGTCCGACTTGCTCGACCTGGCGGCACCGTGGCTGACCAAGGGGGCGCGCGGCCTGTTTCACAAAGGCCGGGATTACCGCGCCGAAGTGGCAGAAAGCGCTCAACGATGGTCTTTCGATCTGGTAGAACATGCCAGTGCAACCGATGCGCAGGGCGTCATTCTCGAAGTATCCGACTTGCGACAGCACCCTGGCTTGTGACCGGCGACCCCAATGAATTTCTGGCATAGACCCATGATGAAGAACGGCCCCCGAATCATCACCGTCGCCAACCAGAAGGGCGGCGTCGGCAAGACGACAACGGCAATCAATCTGGCCACCGCGCTGGCGGCCATAGGCGAACAGGTGCTGATCGTCGACCTCGACCCGCAGGGCAATGCCAGCACCGGGCTCGGCATCGACCGGCGCGACCGCACCGTCTCGTCCTATGATGTGCTGACCGGCGAGCTCGATCTCGAAGCGGCGGCGATCCCGACGGCGGTGCCAGGCCTGTCGATCGTACCGTCGACGCTCGACTTGCTCGGTATCGAGATGGAAATCGCCTCGGCGCCGGATCGGGTTCTGCGGCTGCGCAACGCGCTGCGGGCCTCGGCCGAGCGCTCGGCCAATTTCGGCTATGTGCTGATCGATTGCCCGCCCTCGCTCAATCTGCTGACACTGAATTCGATGGCCGCGGCCGATTCGGTGTTGGTGCCGCTGCAGTGCGAGTTTTTCGCGCTGGAGGGCCTGAGTCAGCTTTTGGAGACGGTCGAGCAGGTGCGCCGGTCGATCAACCCCGACCTGACGATCCAGGGCATCGTGCTGACTATGTTCGACGGGCGCAACAATCTCGCCAACCAGGTGGTGCAGGATGTCCGGGCCCATATGGGCGACAAGGTCTATGAAACCGTCATCCCGCGCAATGTCCGCGTTTCCGAGGCGCCGTCCTATGGCAAGCCGGCGATTCTCTACGACCTCAAATGCTCGGGCAGCCAGGCCTATCTGCAGCTTGCTTCGGAAGTGATCCGTCGCGAGCGCAAATTGCGGGCCGCCTGAACGATAAGCCGATTCGACACCGAAACGATCTGGACGGACGATGAACGAAGACCCTTCGAGAAAAAGACTGGGACGGGGACTGGCGGCGCTGATCGGCGAAATCGATCGCCCGGCGGCACCGGAAAAGCCCGGGCTGGCGGCCGACGGCAAGGTGCCGATCGAGTTCCTCAGTCCCAACCCGAAGAACCCGCGCCGGCATTTTGGCGATGCCGATCTGACCGACCTCGCCCAGTCGATCCGCGAGCATGGCGTGGTGCAGCCGGTGGTGGCGCGGCCGTCGAAAACGCAGTCGGGCCGCTACGAGATCATCGCCGGCGAGCGTCGCTGGCGCGCGGCGCAACGCGCCGGGCTGACCGAAATCCCGATCATCGTGCGCGACGTCAACGACCGCACGGCGCTAGAGCTGGCGATCATCGAAAACGTCCAGCGCACCGATCTCAACCCGGTCGAGGAAGCGCTGGGCTACCAGCAGCTGATCGACGACCACGGCTATACCCAGGCCGATCTTGGCCAGGTGATCGGCAAGAGCCGCAGCCATGTCGCCAATACGCTGAGACTGCTCAAGCTGCCCGACGTCATTCGCGACATGCTGGTCGACGGCGCGCTCTCGGCCGGCCACGCCCGCACCCTGGTGACGGCCGACGACCCGGCCGGGCTCGCCAAGCGGATCATCGACGAGGGGCTGTCGGTGCGCCAGGCCGAAGCCTTGGCGCAGATGCCGGTCGGCGCGCCGGCGGCAAAGCGCCAGCCCGCTCCCCCGCCGCAAAAGGATGCCGACACGCTGGCGCTGGAAAAATTGATGACCAATACGATTGGCATGTTCGTCACGATCGAGCACAACCAGCGCGGCGGCGTGATCAGCGTCGCCTACCGGACGCTGGAGCAGCTCGACGAGCTTTGCCGAAGGCTGAAGCGGGAGTAGTGGGTTGCCAAAAGTCTAGGCCGTTAGCCGGCAAACAAAGCGTGGCTGCCGCCGCGCCGGTGATTGGCGAAATCGTCGAAGTAGTTAATCTCCCCCCTTGAGGGGGAGATGGCCGGCAGGCCAGAAGGGGTCGTCTCACATCAAGCGCCCACGTCGTCAGTCGTCGCGGAAGGGGCTGGTGTTCCACGCGCTGCGACCCCCTCTGTCGCCTTCGGCGACATCTCCCCCGCAAGGGGGTGTTTGGACCGGGGACATCGCGAACAGGTGTGCGGGGACATCGCGAACAGTTTGCCATCCTATCTTTGGCTTGCGTTGAGGTCGATGGTCTGGATTTTCTGGTGGCGGAAGTAGGCATCGAAGACGCCATCGGTTTCGGTTGGGCGGAAGGCGACGGCTTTGCCGGCAAAAGCCTTGCAGATATTGACGGCGTGCCCGAACAGCGAGGTTGTGCCTTTCTGCTGGATTTTGCGGACCTGGTCGCCGGGCGCGTATTCGAACGGCTGGACGGCATCGGCGAAGTCGCGCGTCGAGGCACGATAGCGCTCGAGCGGCACAGCGTCGGCAATGGCCTGATGCGGCCGCTCGGTGTTGTAGATGTGGCGCCATGCGTCGAAAGCGCGCTGCGCCGCCTGCAAGCTGTCGAAGGGCGGGCCCTGCAGCGCCTCGGCCTTGAGCGTGCGGTGGAACCGCTCCTCCTTGCCCAGCGTCTGTGGGTGGCAGGGTCTGGAATGGCTGACCGACATGCCGTTCTCGATCAGCCAGACGCCGAGCATGGTGAAGTTGTTGCGGCCGCCATCGCCCCAGGGCGGGCCGTTGTCGGTGGCGATGCGCCACGGCAGGCCATAGCGCCGGAAGGCCGCAATCAGGCGG